>NZ_LVCU01000425.1:0-4495 GCF_001647185.1 Rhodococcus sp. EPR-147 | reverse complement strand
CGGCGACCAGACCGAACAGGGTCTTGAGGAGAGTCGACTTCCCGGCACCGTTGGGTCCGATGATGCCGACGATCTCGCCGTCGTTGAGAAAAAAGTTGCACTCGCTGAGGATGTTGACACCGGGGATGTATCCGGCCACCAACCCGTCCGCGCGGAGCAGTGCACCTTCGGCGAGTCGAGCATGTTCCTCGGGTGTCGCGGCGAATTCCGCCGGCGTCAATGTCTGTTCGCTCATCGGTCGTCCTCCTTGGCCCGGTGCGAGCCGCCTTCGGTGCCGTCGGTTGCGATCGGGCGGGCGAACTCCGGCTCCGAGAGGTCGCCTCCCGCTTCGAGTTCCTCGGCCTCGGCCTTCTTCAGTGCCTCCGCCAGCTCCGCTGTGGCACCGACCGGATTGCCGTCGGCATCGAACTCGAGAGCCTGATCGTGATGGCTACCGAGATACGCGTCGACGACGGCTCCGTTGTTGGAGAGCTCCTCGGGGGTGGACTCGGCAATGATGCTGCCTTGAGCCATCACCACCACCCAGTCACTGATGTCGCGGATGACGTCCATGTCGTGCTCGACGAACACCACCGTCATACCGTCGTCGCGAAGCGACTTGATGTGCCCCAGAAGTGACTGCGTCAGAGCCGGATTGACCCCGGCCATGGGCTCGTCGAGCATGACCACCGACGGATCGGTCATCAACGCACGCGCCATCTCCAGCAGCTTGCGCTGGCCGCCGGACAACGAGCCGGCGAGGTCGTCGGCCTTGGCGTCGAGCTTGAAGCGGCCCAGTAGCTCGTAGGCGCGTTCGGTGATCTGACGTTCCTGGGCCTTCCACGTCCACGGCATGAAGGTGTTGATCATGCGCTCACCGCGCTGACCCGTCGCACCCAGCCGAACATTGTCCAGCACAGTCAGTTTCGACAGCGCCTTGGTCAACTGGAACGTGCGCACCACACCTTTGCGGGCCACCTGGTGCGGATGCATCCGGCCCAGTTCCTGACCGTCCATCGACCAGGTTCCCGTGTCGGGTCGATCGAATCCCGTGAGCAGGTTGAACAGGGTGGTCTTGCCTGCGCCGTTGGGCCCGATCAGTCCGGTGATGCAGCCCCGCTGAATCTCGAGGTGCGCCACGTCGACGGCCTTGAGGCCACCGAAGGTGCGCGAGACGCCGTCGACGACCATCGTGGCGTCCGGTTTCGGTGCGCCGGGTTCGTTGGGAACACCGGCGAACAGGGCGGCGCGTTGATCGCTCGACAACGCCTGCGCAGCGCGTGATTCGAGTGTGCTTGCTTTCTTGCTCGGTGCGGCCGTTGCAGCAGCATCCTTGCTCGGGTCAGGCATTGAGTTGAACCTCTCGCTTGTTGCCGAGAATGCCCTGAGGTCTGAACACCATCAAGACGGCGATCAGGATTCCCAGGAGCACGAATCGCGTGGCACCGACCTGAGCGCCGGTGAGATTGAGCACCGGGTCGTCGCCGGAGATCAGTTGCCGCAGAATCGCATCGGGAATGGACAGCAGGAACCAGAAGAGCATCGCGCCCAGTACCGGGCCGAACACTGTTGCCGCCCCACCGAGAATCAGTGCGCCGAAGGCGAAGAACGTCTGCGCCGTCGAGTAGAAGTCCGGGTTGATGGATTGGGTCTGCAGTGCGTTGAACACACCGCCCATACCGCCGATGACGCCACCGAGAACCAGTGCCTGCATCTTGTAGACGAAGACGTTCTTGCCCAGCGAACGGGCTGCGTCCTCGTCCTCACGGACAGCCTTGAGGACGCGTCCCCACGGGCTGTGCGTCAGCAGGTAGACCACGCCGCACAGCAGCAGGACCAGCGTCCAGCCGACGAGCATGGCCCACAGATCGTTGCCGAGGAACCGCACGCCGATGAATTCGTAGGACTTACCACCCTCGAACGGGCTCATACTGGTGAACGGGCCGGCGAAGCCGGTGATGCCGTTGGTGGATTTGGTCACCGAATCCGTTGCGGTGGACCGAAACACCAATCGGAGAATTTCCGAGGCGGCGATGGTGACGATCGCGAGATAGTCGGCTCGCAGTCGCAGCGTCGGAATGCCGAGAACCAGGGCCAGTAACCCGGCTGCAGCGAGGCCGACCAGAATGCCCAGCCACAGCGGCTGTTCGTAGGTGATCGTGGTGATGCCGACGCCGTAGCCGCCGAGCAGTGCGAAGCCGATCTGACCGAAGTTGAGTAGTCCGGCGTAACCGAAGTGCAGGTTCAGGCCGATGGCGAGTAGAGCGTAGAAGATGGCCGACGGGCCGACCAGCTGAGCGAGTGAGATCTGAAGTGCGCCGATGATATCCATGTGAAGGTCACCCGATCCTTTGTCGCGAGCCGAGGATGCCCTGTGGACGGACGACGAGGATGAGAATCAAGACGAGCAACCCTCCGATGTATTTGAGATCGGGATTGATGACCAGCGTCGACCACTGCACGAGCAGACCGACGATGACGCAACCGAGGAAGGCGCCGTAGGCCGTTCCCAGTCCACCGAGTGTGATGCCGGCGAACATGAGCAACAGGAGTTTGAAGCCCATCTCCCACTGGACGCGACCGCCGAGTTCGGAGAGCCCGAACAACACGCCGCCGAGGGCAGCCAGGCCGCCGCCGAGGCACCAGACGAACGTGACCACGCGCTCGACGTTGATGCCGGAGGACGCAGCGAGGTCCCGGTTGTCGGCAACCGCACGCATGGCCTTGCCGATCTTGGTGCGCTGCAACATCAGTGCGACGCCGACCAGAACGACGATGCTGATGACGATGCAGGCGAGGTTGACGTTGGTGATCGAGAGCGGACCCCAGTTGTTCTCGGTCTGAGCCTGGTAGTCGTCGAAGGGTTCGGAGCGGTCCGAGAAGAAGATCAGGATGAGATAGCGCAGTGCGATCGCGAGGCCGATCGTCACCACGAGCTGTGCGATGAGGCCGGTCCTTCGTTTGCGCAACGGCCGCCATATCAGAGCGTTGTTGAGCCAGCCGATCGCGACTCCCACGACGATCGCCAGCAGCGTGGCCGGGATGAGTTGTATCCCGACACTGACGTTGAAGAACCACGCCGCGACGGCACCGAGGGTGACCATCTCTCCGTGCGCGAAGTTCGTCAGACCGGTGGTGCCGAAGATCAGACTCAGTCCGACCGCGGCGAGCGCGATGACGAGGCCGAAGCGAAAGCCGTCGACCGTAGTGCGTACGAACTTCTCGTAGAACGGAATGCTGGTGGCGGTTCTGGCCTCGCCGAACGAGAAGATGACGGTGTTGGAACGCCCGGCCTCCACATCGCGCTGGACCTCGCCCTGAACGCTGACGCCGTCGGGGAGCGTTTCCTGGACCACCTGGAATGTGTATGTGCCGGGAGACAATTCGAGGGTCCACCGGCCGCCGGTTTCACTGGTGGTGCGGGCGACTTCGGAGCCGGACGCGTCCAGCGCCGCGACATCGACGCCGATGAGTCTTTCGCCACCGTTGTTGAGAGATCCGGCGACGCTGACCGCGTCCGCAGGCGGTGCCTGTTCGGCGCTGGTCCCCGGTGCTGCCGGGGGAGTGGGGGTAGGTTCCTGGGCCAATGCCGGCGCACTGAACAGCAGCGCGGCAATGGAACTCAGAACGGCGAGTAGGAGTGTTCGCTGGAAGAGCCGAACGGCAGATCTTGCGCGCAACCTCGGCGGTTGCACCTTTCTGGTCCATCGAACATTTGGAGCCACGCACGTCCTCCGGACGGTTGTCGTTGAGTCACGGGTTGGGGATTTACTGCAATTGTCGGACTCTATCCGCTGAAACGACGCAAAATCGGCGACTGAGATTTCCGGAAAGTATCGGTTGTGTTTCGCGGTGCACGACGCGCGCCGTGAGAGCGATCGCGTCGCGGCGCCTGCATCCGGCTTCGAGTTGTCGGACCCGCTCCCTAGACTGGTCAACCGTGAGCCCAGTAACGGAGAAAAGTGCAGCGCCCGCAGCCGATACCGACGCGAAGGCGGGCGGGGAGCGGCCCACGTTGCTGCTCATCGACGGCCACTCGATGGCGTTCCGTGCCTTCTTCGCGTTGCCTGCGGACAACTTCAAGACCACCAGCGGTCAGTCCACCAACGCCGTGTACGGGTTCACCTCGATGTTGATCAATCTGCTGCGGGACGAGAAACCGACGCACATCGCGGCGGCGTTCGACGTCTCGCGGCAGACCTTCCGCGCCGAGCGGTTCCCCGAGTACAAGGCCAACCGCAGCAAGACCCCGGACGAGTTCGCCGGCCAGGTCGACATCACCAAGGACGTACTCGGGGCCATGGGTATTCCGGTGATGGCAGAGGCCGGCTTCGAGGCGGACGACATCATCGCCACTCTGGTGACCCAGGCAGAGGCGCTCGGCTACCGCGTCCTGGTGGTCACCGGCGACCGCGATGCGCTGCAGCTCGTGACCGACAACGTCACGGTGTTGTATCCGCGCAAGGGCGTCTCGGATCTGACTCGGTTCACTCCCGACGAGGTCGCCACCAAGTAC
>NZ_LVCU01000424.1:0-1296 GCF_001647185.1 Rhodococcus sp. EPR-147 | reverse complement strand
GCTCTTCCGGGCGCTGATGGCAGCAGTGCGGTCTCGTGGGGGACAGGTGTGCGGGCTCGGAGCGCGCGACACACTGCGCACCGAGATGGGTTACCCGTTGCACGGACACGAACTGGCACTGGACATCTCGCCTCTCGAGGCGCGCTGCGGCTGGGCTATCGGGTGGAAGAAGGATGCGTTCTGGGGCAAGGAAGCCTTGTCCTCGGAGAAGGAGAGCGGACCGGCGCGTGTGCTGCGTGGACTGAGGGCTCTCGATCGCGGTGTCCTGCGCCCGGGCCTTGCCGTCAAGGCATCGGGACAGCAGATCGGAACGACGACGTCCGGCACGTTCTCGCCGTCGCTGAAGATCGGAATCGCCCTCGCCCTGCTCGACGCGGAGGCCGCTCCTGCGGTGGGCTCGGAGGTCGAAGTCGACGTTCGTGGGCGAGCGTTGCGCTGCGAAGTGGTCGCGCCGCCCTTCGTCGCAGTGAAGACCAGGTGACCGCGCGAGAGCTCGGTGGCCGTGACGATAGGATCTCGGGCATGACAGGTGTCTCCGAATTCACGTACGTGCAGCATCCCTCGCCCGCTACGCCCGCCGTGCGCGACGCGGTGCTCGCTGCACCCGGTTTCGGAAAACATTTCACCGATCACATGGTGTACATCGACTACACCCGTGACGGCGGATGGCACGATGCCACGATCGCGCCGTACGGTCCGATCGAGCTCGACCCCGCCGCGATGGTCCTGCACTACGGCCAGGCCATCTTCGAGGGACTCAAGATCTACCGTCAGCCGAACGGCGACCTCTCGACCTTCCGGGTGCACTCCAACGCCGAGCGCTTCCGCTCCTCGGCTCGCCGTCTGGCGATGCCGGAGTTGCCTGACGAGCTGTTCATCGGATCGATCGAGAAGCTGCTCGAACTCGACCACGACTGGGTCCCCGCGGCAGGCGGCGAGGACGCGCTCTACGTCCGGCCGTACATGTTCTCCACCGAAGCCGGACTCGGTGTCCGCCCGGCCGATTCGTACCGCTACATGTTGATCGCCTCTCCCGCAGGTGCGTACTTCCCCAGAGGCGTCAAGCCGGTGAGCGTCTGGCTGTCGACCGAATACGTCCGGGCGGCACCGGGCGGCACCGGAGACGCGAAGTTCGCGGGCAACTACGCCGCATCTCTGCTGGCGCAGGCACAGGCCAGCGACGAAGGATGCGATCAGGTGGTCTGGCTCGATGCCATCGAGCGCCGGTACGTCGAGGAGATGGGCGGGATGAACCTGTTCTTCGTCTTCGGCTCGGGCTCCGACGCACGACTGGTG
>NZ_LVCU01000423.1:0-7722 GCF_001647185.1 Rhodococcus sp. EPR-147 | reverse complement strand
GAGCGTCGGATCTCCACCGAGGAGTGGCGAAAGGGGGCCGACTCCGGCGAGATCACCGAGGTGTTCGCTTGCGGCACAGCAGCGGTCATCACACCGGTGGGTAGCGTCAAGTCCACCGAGGGGGCGTTCGAGATCGCAGGCGGCGAGCCCGGCGAGATCACGCTCGCACTGCGCGACACGCTCACCGGCATTCAGCGCGGCACCTTCGCCGATACGCACGGCTGGATGACCAAGCTCCGCTAGCTTCCCAGAAGCAGGCCGACCGCGGCCAGCGCGGTGGTGGTCTCGATTCCGGCTCCGAGCACGTCGCCGGAGAGCCCGCCGAAGCGTCGCACGCAGTGGCGAGTGAGAACCATCGCGAGGGCGAGTACGGCGATGACCACCAGGGGGCCCTGCCACGGGCGGTCGGGATGTGCGAACACCGAGCTCGCCACTGCGACAACCACCCACAGCGCTGGTGCCATGTTCGACTGCGTGCCCGCGACGAGAGCGCCGAAACCGTTCGGCGACGACGCGTCCGTACCCCGGCGGCAGGCCAGGACCACCGACACCCGGCTGATCACCGGCAGAACTGCAATGGCCCACCACAGCTGTTGGTGCGCGAGCTGGCCCAGGCTCGCGGCCTGTACTGCCAGAACGAGTGCGATGGTCGCAACTCCGAACGGCCCCGCACTGCCGGACTTCATGACTTCTCGCGCGCGCTCGGGAGGTCCGTAGCAGCCCAGTCCGTCCGCGGTGTCGGCCAAGCCGTCCAGATGCATGCCGCGAGTGAGCAATGCCGAGGCCGCGACGGCGAGCAGTCCGCCGAGGAGAGGCGTCAGGCCCGCAGTGATCGACACCCACAGAACGATCGCGCTGATGCTGCCGAGGGCGATACCGACGACTGGAGCGAGCGCTATCGCGCGCCCGGCGGAGTCCCTGTCGACCTCGTCGGGGCCGCGCACGGGAAGCACCGTCAGCCAGGAGAACGCGAGCACCAGTGAATCGGCTGGGCTGCGCACAGTCAGTGGTCTTCGGCGGTGCTGCGGTCTTCGGCAGTGCTGCGGGCTTCGCTGTCGCCGGTACTGACACCGGAGTCGGCGAAGGTTGCCATCGAATTGAGGGTGCCGACACCCGCACGAACCAGAGGCAACGCCGCCAGCGCTCCCGAACCTTCGCCCAGTCGCATCCCGAGCTCCACGATCGGTTCGAGACGCAAGTGCCGCAACGCAAGTGAATGGGCAGGCTCGGCCGAGCGATGCCCGGCAACCCACCAGTTGCGTGCCCCGGCCGCCGCGTCCTCGGCCACCAATGCGGCCGCGGTCACCACCAGGCCGTCCAGAATCACCGGGGTTCGCCGATGCGCTGCCTGTACCAGAAAGCCGGCGAGGGCCGCGATGTCGGCACCGCCCGCGACACGCAGCAGATCGGTGGGGTTCTTCGCGACCGGCCGGGCTCGACGCATCGCGTCCCGGATCGCTGCGGTCTTCCTGATCCACCCCGCGTCGTCGATTCCGGTGCCGCGACCGACGGCGGCAACCGGCTCGGTGTCGGTGAGGGTGGCGATCAATACCGTTGCCGGAGTGGTGTTTCCGATACCCATATCGCCTGCGATGAGAAGATCCGCGCCGCCGTCGACCTCTTCGTCGGCGATGGCGGCTCCGGCAGCGATCGCGGCCCGAACCTCGTCCTCGGTGAGTGCATCCTCGCGGTCGATCGATCCACTGGACCGTCGAATCTTGAACGCGGACACCGAAGAATCCGTATCGGCGTCGACCGCGATGTCGACAACCCGAACCGCGGCACCGGCGATGGCCGCGAGTACGTTGACCGCTGCGCCGCCGGCGCGGATGTTCGCGACCATCTGAGCCGTCACCTCGGGAGGGTAGGCAGAGACCCCGTGTGCGGCCACGCCGTGATCGCCGGCGAAGACGACGACACGCACTCGTTCGAGAGACCGCGGCGGGCAGGCGTCCTGGCAGGCGGCGATCCACTCACCGAGCGCCTCGAGGCGACCGAGGCTTCCGGCAGGCTTGGTCAATTCCTGTTGCCGGTCGGCGGCGGCCGATCGAGCCGAGTCCGACGGAGCTGTCACCGGACGAAACGGCGACGACGCCGAAGCCTCTTCCGAAAGAATTGTCACACTGTGCCTTTCGCGGTGATGAAGTCCGCCGGAGGGTCCTTGAGGGTCAGCGCGAGTCCTGCGACGACCAGCAGAACCCTGTCACATACTGCCGCGAGCCGAGAATTGAGCAATCCCAGCTCGTCTCGGAAGAGGCGACCGGAACGGGATTCGGGCACCACGGACAAGCCGACTTCGGGGCTGACGAGCAGAAGGTGGGACGGGCAGTCCGCGACTGCCCGAACCAGATCGTCGACAGCCGGTGCGATCGTGCCGCGGGGGAGCTCCCAGGCCTGTGCATCGTCGAGCATTCCCGTCAGCCACGTTCCCAGATCGTCGACGACGGTGGTGCCGTCCCACGGCTGCGTCACGACACCGGACAGAGACGTGACGGTTTCGACGGTGGACCAATGTCTCGGTCTCGACGCACGGTGACGCTCGATACGAAGCTGCCAGTCCTCGTCGGTGGCGTCCCGCCGACCGGTCGCGAGATAGCGAACCGGCTCGAGAACGGCAAGCGATTCCGCGTGCCCGGACTTGCCGGATCTGGCTCCACCGAGCACGAGGGTTCGTCTCGGTTCGCCCACCGACGTCAGACGGCCTCGCCGGCGCTGACTCGCGGCTTGGGTGCGCGCATCTTGCGGATCTGGGACGCACGGACGAAGGCGTACCACCCGATCCTGAAACCGCCGTCGGTGGTCTCGGGGAACCGCACCCGGATCTTGTTGTTGATCATCTTGCCGAGGTAGATGCCCTCGCCGACCATGAAGAGCATCATCACGAACATGCCGAGGGTGACGTACTGCTGTACCTGAGGCTGCAGGAACAGCGCAAAGATCAGGATCAACGCCAGCGGCATGAACAGGCCGACGAGGTTGCGTCGTGCATCGACGATGTCGCGTACGTATGCACGCACCGGACCCTTGTCGCGGGGGAGCAGATACTTGTCTTCGCCCGCCAGCATCCGTGCGCGTCGTTCGGCTGCGGCGGCGCGTCGCTCGTTGGAGGCGGCCTTGCGGTCTTCCTTGCTGCCCTTGTTCGCCTTGCGGCGCTCGCGTGCCTCTTTGCTCGTCAGAGGAGCAGGAGCAACCGGTCCGCGACGCCGAGCTTCGGCATCACGGCGCTTGGGGGTCGGTCGGCCCTTGCCGAGAGACACCGAAGGGGTTGCGTCGCTCCCGGCCGTCGTCGACTCGGATTCGTTCGAGTCGTTTCCGTCCGAATTGTCAGAGTTTCCACGGCGTAGCAGCTTCACGCACTCAGAGTATGGGATGGCCCGTTGCCGACGAACACCGGCCAGGTCAGCGGCGAAACAGCGGATGCCGTTCCGGCGCTGCAGCCCTAGACTTCCGACGATGCGAGTGATGATTGCGCCGGATTCGTTCGGAGACACCTTGACTGCCGCGGCCGCGGCCGACGCCATCGCCAGGGGATGGGCCTCGGTTCGTGAGACCGACGAACTCGAACTCGCGCCCCAATCCGACGGCGGCCCAGGGTTCGTCGAGGTCCTGGCCTCGCGCATCGGCACCGTGCAGACCGCAGACGTGGACGGGCCCCTCGGCAACCCGGTCCGAGCCCACTGGCTGCTCGACGGTACGGCGGCGTACATCGAATCGGCTCAGGCCTGCGGACTGCATCTTCTCGACGGCCCGCCCACTCCACTGTCAGCACTGAAGGCGAGCAGCTACGGCGTCGGTCAGCTGCTCGACGCCGCTCTCGACGCCGGGGCGCGAACGGTGTTCGTCGGGCTCGGCGGAAGCAGCTGCAGCGACGGCGGGCGCGCGATGATTCGTGCGCTGGGCGGACTCGGATCGGCGGTCGCGCGATTGTCGGGCATCGACCTCGTCGCCGCGTCGGACGTGGAGAACCCGCTGCTGGGCGACACCGGTGCGGCCCGCGTGTTCGGTCCACAGAAAGGTGCCGACGCAGACACCGTCGCTCGGCTGGAGGAGTCGAACACCGATTGGGCTGCAGTGCTCTCTGCCGCCGGCTACGACGTGGCAGACCGACCGGGAGCCGGAGCCGCAGGAGGTCTGGGGGCGGCACTGTTCGCACTCGGCGGCAGGCAGCTACCCGGTGCCGTCGTGGTGGCCGAACGAACCGGCCAGCAGGAACTGCTCGACTCCGTCGACCTGGTGCTGACCGGTGAGGGCAAATTCGACTCGCAATCGCTGCGCGGCAAGCTGGTGACCAGAATCGCTGCCGCGGGCGGCGCGACGGGCATCGACACGATCGTGCTCGCGGGGCAGGTCACGTTGTCGAAGGACGAACTGGAGTCGGCGGGCATCTCGGCTGCGCACTCGATCAGTGAGTTCGCGGGTTCGGTCGAGCTGGCGATGTCGGATGCGGCGAATCAGCTCGAACAGTTGGCCGCGCGCGTCGCGGCCGACGTGGTCGACACCGGTGTGCAAGGGAGGCGGCGAGCGTGAGGAATAGAGCTACCGGGAGTACGGTTGAGTCATTCACGGGTTGTACGACTGATAGGGAGAACCCATGACCGTTTCGAATGAGACCGCAACGACCGAAACCACGGCACACAAGGTCACCATGACGGAGACCGCGTCGACCAAGGCCAAGGCGCTGCTGGATCAAGAAGGCCGTGACGACCTCGCGCTGCGCATCGCCGTGCAGCCGGGTGGTTGCGCAGGACTGCGCTACCAGCTCTTCTTCGACGACCGAAGCCTCGACGGCGACCTCGCGGTCGACTTCAACGGCGTCACCCTCGCAGTGGACCGGATGAGCGCTCCCTACGTGGAGGGTGCATCCATCGACTTCGTGGACACGATCGAGAAGCAGGGCTTCACGATCGACAACCCGAACGCCACGGGATCGTGCGCGTGCGGCGACTCGTTCAACTGAGCTGACTCGTACTCGACTGTGACCGGTACACGCATGCGTGTACCGGTCACAGTCGTGTCTAGCCGTCGACTCCACAGCATCTACGAACCGAAAGGCCTTCCTTCGTGACACTCGCGGTATCCGGCTCGATAGCGACCGACCATCTGATGCGATTCTCCGGACGGTTCGCCGAGCAGATCGTCGCCGATCAGCTCTCGAACATCTCGTTGAGCTTTCTGGTGGACGATCTGGTCATTCGCAAGGGAGGCGTCGGCGGAAACATCGCGTACGCACTCGGAGTTCTCGGCGGCGCGCCTCTGCTCGTCGGGGCCGTGGGACCGGACTTCGCCGAGTACCGGACCTGGCTCGAAGAGCACGGCGTCGACTGCAGTGGTGTGAGCGTGTCCGCTACCGCACACACTGCTCGCTTCGTCTGCACCACGGACGAGGACATGGCGCAGATCGCGTCGTTCTACCCCGGAGCGATGAGCGAGGCCCGGGACATCTCCATCGAGGCACTCGCGGCGCAGCACGCGATGGACCTGGTTCTGATCGGTGCCAACGACCCCGACGCGATGACGGCGCACACGGCGCAGTGCCGCGCTGCAGGCATCCCGTTCGCGGCCGACCCGTCGCAGCAGCTCGCTCGGCTCGACGCCGCGCAGGCAACCGACTTGATCGACGGTGCCGCGTACCTGTTCACCAACGAGTACGAATGGGCGCTCCTCAAGCAGACGACCGGCATGTCCGACGCTGACATCGCCGACAAGGTGGATCTGCGCGTCACCACCCTGGGCAAGCGTGGCGTGGACATCGTCGAAAAGGGTGGTGTGCACACCCATGTCGGTGTCGTGCCAGAGACGAGCAAGGTCGATCCGACCGGTGTCGGCGACGGCTTCCGAGCAGGTTTCCTCACCGCCCACATGGCCGGAGCCAGCATCGAACGTGCAGCGCAACTGGGTTCGCTCGTGGCCGTGCTGGTGCTCGAGACCACCGGCACGCAGGAGTGGGATCTCAACCGCGACGACGCGATCAAGCGTCTGACCTCTGCCTACGGTGAAGAAGCGGGCGAGGAAATCGGGGCATTGCTCCCCGCCTGATCGAGGTTGTTCGTTCGCCCACCGGATCAATGTGGCTTCGTTGCACTCCGAGCGACCGAAAGTCGCATTGATCCGGCGGGGACGGTCGGCCAGGTCAGATGTTGACCGGATACTCCGGTTCGGCGATCTGCGGCACGATGCGCTTCTCGACGAAGATGCCGTGCCACACCATGAAGATCAGCAGCGTCCACAGTCGACGGCTGTGATCGGACTTGCCGGCGCGGTGATCGTCGAGCATCGCCACGACGGCGGCCTTGTTGAGCAGGTGATCGGTCTGCGAGTCGGCGATCTGCTGGTGGGCCCAATCGAAGAGTTCCGGTCCGCGCAGCCAATGGCGCAGTGGCACAGGGAATCCCAGCTTGGCGCGATGCAGTACATGACCGGGAACGATTCCCTCCAGCGCCTGACGCAGAGCGTACTTGGTGGTGCTCTTGGTGATCTTCTGGTCGAGCGGGAGCTTCTCGGCGACCTTGTAGACCTCGGAGTCGAGGAACGGAACGCGCAACTCGAGTGAGTTGGCCATGGTGATCTTGTCGGCCTTCACCAGAATGTCGCCGCGCAACCAAGTGAACAGATCCAGATGCTGCATGCGAGCCACCGGATCCCATCCCTGCGACTGCGCGTATATCGGCGCGGTGACGTCCTGATGGGTCCACTCGGATCGGAACTCGCGCAGCACCGACCGCAACTGCGCGTCGTTGAAACTGCGTGCGTTGCCGTAGTACCGCTCTTCGAGAGTCATGGATCCGCGGTTGAGCAGGCTCTTGCCGCGAGTGCCCTCGGGGATTCGCTCGCTCAACGAGCCGGCCGCACGTCGAAGGAATGCGGGAAGCGACTCGAACGGCTTCAACGACAGCGGTTCGCGGTAGATGGTGTAACCGCCGAACAACTCGTCCGCACCTTCGCCGGAGAGCACGACCTTCACGTGCTTGCGGGCTTCCTTGGCGACGAAGTACAGCGGCACCAACGCGGGGTCGGCCACTGGATCGTCCAGATACCAGACGATCTCGGGGATGGACGCCGCGAACTCCTCGGGTCCGACGACCTTCACGATGTGCCGAGCACCGATTGCCGCGGCCGACTCCGCTGCCACGTCCACCTCGGAGTAGCCCTCGCGCTCGAATCCGGTGGTGAACGTGATCAGGTCGGGGTTGTGACGGATCGCCAGAGCTGCGATGGCCGTCGAATCGATTCCGCCCGAGAGAAAGGAGCCGACCGTGACGTCGGCGCGCATATGTTTGGCAACCGAGTCTTCGAGTGCCTCGGCGATTTCCTGGTACCGCGCCTTCTCGCTGCCGGGTGCGAATGGCTGAACCGGGAACTTCGGGGTGAAGTAGCGAGTGACCTTCGGCGGCGTGCCCGGTGACAGCGTGGCGTAGCAACCGGATTCGAGCCGCCGAACGCCTGCGTGCAGGGTTTCGGGCTCGGGGACGTACTGCAGCACCGTGTAGTGCTCGATGGCACGCGGATCGAGATCGGTGCCGACGCCGAGCAGATCCATCAGCTCGAGCACGCTCTTCTTCTCGCTACCGAACGCGGTGCCTCCGGGACCGGTGGCCAGGAACAGTGGCTTGATGCCGAAGGGATCGCGTGCAACGAACATCTCGCGCGTCTCGGTGTCCCAGATGGCGAAGGCGAACATTCCTCGCAGACGCTGCACGGCGGCAGCGCCCCAGTAGTGGAACG
>NZ_LVCU01000422.1:0-17127 GCF_001647185.1 Rhodococcus sp. EPR-147 | reverse complement strand
GTAGATCTCACCGTTGAACACCAGTGCGTACCGGTTCGGCGACTCGGGCGGACCCCACCGCATCGGCTGGTGCGAGTGTTCGATGTCGATGAACGAGAGTCGATTGAAGCCGTATACGACGTCGTCGTCGTGCCAGGTGCCACCGGGCTCGTCCGGGCCACGATGGCGCATGCAGTGAGTCGCCGAGCTCACCAGCTCGACGCCGGCGGCGGTCGTTCCGTGAGATGTCAGTACTCCGAGCAGTCCACACACAGCGTCTGCTACCTCTTCTCGCAGTTGGGGACAATGCCGGGGGCCGGATCTCCGCGTGTCGTCAGCGGGACGGTCGATCAGCAACCGAGTATGCCGCAGACACGCTCGAACCTAGGTAACGACCCAAGGGTGGCTCCGCGTCAGCTTTGGTCTACGCTGCGTAGTACTCGGGCATCTCCATGTGGAAGCCCTTATTCTTCAGTGGTGGGCAATCAGGAAGGCGTGAACGTGGCGCATAGTCGGATCCTTCGGCGAGCGGGGCTGACAGCATTTCTCGGTGTAGCCGCGTTGATGCTGTCGGGCTGTTCCATCAGCAGCGACAACGTACTCAATTTCGGTTTCGCCTCGGGCGTCACCCCGCAGGGGCGACGCATCGGCGACCTGTGGACGTGGTCGGTCATTGCCGCCCTGGTCATGGGCATCATCGTGTGGGTTCTGATCTTCTGGGTGGTGCTGTTCCACCGTAAGAAGAAGAGCTCACCGGAGTTCCCTCGCCAGACGGCCTACAACGTTCCGCTCGAGTTGTTCTACACGGCGGTCCCGTTCGTGATCATCGCCGTCCTGTTCTACTTCACCGTCGTGGTGCAGAACTACGTCGACGAGAAGCAGGCCGATCCCGACGTCCAGGTGGATGTCACGGCTTACCAGTGGAACTGGAAGTTCGGCTACCGCACCATCGACCTCAAGGACGGTGCCGCCAAGTACGAGGGCACCGACGAGGAGGAGCAGGCTGCCGCCGAGGCCGCTGCCACTCCGGGCGAAGGTGCCGAGGGCAGCGAGGACGGCGAGTTCGTTCCGGGACCGATCAACGGAGCATCCACGCAGGATCTGTCGTACCTGCACTACAACAAGATCGAAACGGTCGGCTCGAGCGAAGAGATCCCGGTCCTGGTTCTGCCGACCGGTAAGCGCATCGAATTCGTGCTCGCGTCCTCGGACGTCATCCACGGATTCTGGGTTCCGGAATTCCTGTTCAAGCGTGACGTTCTCCCGAACCCCGAGGAGAACCACTCCGACAACGTCTTCCAGATCAGCGAAATCGAACGCGAAGGCTCCTTTGTCGGACGGTGCACCGAAATGTGCGGCACCTTCCACTCGATGATGAACTTCGAGGTTCGTGCCGTGTCTCCCGAGCGGTTCGAGCAGTACATCGAGCTTCGCAAGCCTCTGTCCGAAGGTGGAGATGCGCTGACCAACGCGCAGGCACTCGAAGCCATCGGCGAAAGCCCTCTCGCAACGAGCACCGCTCCGTTCTCGACCGACCGCACCCTCCGCACAGCCGCTGTCGCTGAAGGCAACTGACCAAGGAAGCATGCTGATATGAAAATCGAAGCCAAGATCTTCGAAATCCTCACTGTCTTCTTTCTCCTGGTCGGCATCGTGTACGCGTTGTTCACGGGCCTGAGCCGCACAGGAGTCGAGTGGGCCGGAGTCACCGCGATCTTCTTGTCGGTCGGTCTGACGTTGATCGTCGGAACCTACTTCCGATTCGTCGCACGACGCCTCGACACCCGACCCGAGGACTTCGACGACGCCGAGGTCAGCGACGGCGCAGGAGACCTGGGCTTCTTCAGCCCCGGTAGCTTCTGGCCGATCGTGCTCGCAGGCGCCGCGTCCATCACCGCCATCGGATTCGCCTTCTTCCAGCCGTGGCTCATCGCCCTCGGCGTGGTGAGCGTCATCGCTGCGGCCGCAGGTTTGGTGTTCGAGTACCACGTCGGTGCCGAGCGCCACTAACTCCATCTGCTCCACCCGAAAAGGGCCCCGGTTGTTCTCACGAGCGACCGGGGCCCTTTTCTGCTGTCCCGCCATACCGGCCGAACAGGATGGTCCGCTCATGGCGCTGTGAGGTGACACGGAGAGCGAGCGTGTGGAGGTCGAGCGCGCTGCGGTGAACGAGGTGGCACGCACCCTCAGGAAACGTCGGCCTCCGAGTGGGACCGAACGGCACGGGGCACCTGATCGGCAAGCGAATCGAGGGAGATGTTCAGCGCGCCGCACAACGCGGCGACGGTGAAGAACGCCGGCGTCGGAATTCGGCCGGTCTCGATCTTGCGCAGAGTTTCGACCGAGATGCCTGCTGTATCGGCGACGTCGGTCATGGTTCGGCCACCGCGGGCATGACGGAGAGCGGAGCCGAGCCTGGCACCGCGGGCGAGTTCGCCGGGGGTGAGTGGAACACGGACCATGACACCGATAGTAATACCGGTCGTCGCGAACCCCGGAGCTGAGACCGGTCGATGTACCTGGGATATGGATGGGTCATCCGACGGTGGGGGAGGGGAGGGCTATCGGATCTCCCGACGACGAGCAGTCGGCCGTGCTGCCTCGGAGGGTGATGCGAAGTGTTCCAGCCCGGATCGTGTTCGCAGACAACAAAAAGGGCGACACCGTTGCCGGTGTCGCCCTTTTCGAGACTCTGTCAGATGTCAGTGTTCTCTGTCGTTGTCGCTTCGACCCGAAGCGATAGCGGTGTCCTCATCCGAGTGGAGTCCATGGCCGTTGCCGTTCGAGTGGCCGTTGCCATTGGAGTGGCCGTTGCCGTTCGAGTGCCCGTTGCCATTGGCATGGCCGTTGCCGTTCGAGTGGCCGTTGCCGTGGATGCCCGCCTGGTAGTTGCGGAGCATCGTCAGCTGCTCGTGTTCACCCTTGTGAAGGGCATCTTCGAGAGCCTTGCTCTGTGCCACCGGATCCGGACTGAACAGCGATCCCGAGCCGGGCTTTCCGGCCGAGCCGAGCTTGTTCATCTTCTTCGGAACGGCTGCGCCCTGGTAATCGAGGGGAATCGGGTGTCCGTGATCGTCGACCGGTCCGAGCGGCTGGTGGATTTCCACGTACTGGCCGTGCGGGAGTCGCTTGATGATTCCGGTTTCGATGCCGTGCTCGAGAACTGCCCGATCGCTGCGCTGCAGTCCGATGCAGAATCGGTACGCGATGAAGTACGCGAGCGGAGGCATGGTGAGAATTCCGATACGACCGATCCACGTCATCGCGTTGAGCGAGATGTCGAACTTGTAGGCGATGAGGTCGTTGATGCACGAGAGCGTGAGGATCACGTAGAACGTGAGGGCCATCGCGCCGATCGCAGTACGCACCGGAACGTCACGGGGACGCTGAAGCAGGTTGTGATGCGCAGTGTCTCCGGTCAGACGCTTCTCGATCCACGGGTACGCGATCATCACGGTGAAGACGAGACCCATGATCACTGCCACCCAGAACACTGCCGGGATGGTGTAGCGCCCGGCGATGTATATCTCCCAGGCAGGCCACAGTCGTGCCATGCCGTCGGTCCACATCAGGTAGAAGTCGGGCTGCACGCCTGCCGACACTTGCGACGGGTTGTACGGTCCGAGATTCCAGATCGGGTTGATCTGGATGAGTCCGCCCATTGCTGCCAGCACACCGAAGGTGACGGCGAAGAAAGCACCGGACTTGACCGCGAAGACCGGAAGAATACGAACGCCGACGACGTTCTGCTCCGTGCGGCCGGGTCCGGGGAACTGCGTGTGCTTCTGGTACCAGACCAGGGCCAGGTGGGCTGCGATCAGCGCCAGGATGATGGCCGGTAGAAGAAGAACGTGAGCGACGTACAGGCGCGGAATGATGATCGTGCCGGGGAAGTCGCCGTCGAAGATGAGCCAATGCATCCACGTGCCGATGATCGGGATACTCATCGTGATGCCACCGAGAGCGGCGCGGAGGCCGGTGCCGGAAAGCAGATCGTCGGGGAGCGAGTAGCCGAAGAAGCCCTCGAACATCGCCAGGATGAGCAGCAAACAACCGATGACCCAGTTGGCCTCGCGCGGGCGACGGAACGCACCGGTGAAGAAGATGCGCATCATGTGCACGATGATCGAGGCGGCGAACATCAGGGCCGCCCAGTGGTGAATCTGCCGCATGAACAGACCGCCACGAACCTCGAACGTGATGTCGAGAGCGGTGGCGTATGCCCTGGACATCGTCACACCGTTGAGGGGGGTGTACGCACCGTCGTACACGACCTCGCTGAGCGACGGATCGAAGAACAAGGTGAGGAACACGCCCGAGATCAGCAGGATGACGAAGCTGTACAGCGCGATCTCACCGAGCAGGAACGACCAGTGCGTGGGGAAGACCTTGTTGATCTGGCGACGCAATCCCGGTGCCAGGTGGTAACGACTGTCTACGCCGTCGGCCTGCTTGGCGGCGAGGGTTTGCAATGTACTCATGAGTCACGCTCCGGACGACGTTCCCAGAAGGCGGGCCCCAGAGCTTCGGTGAAATCTCCCGAAGCGACGAGGAATCCCTCTTCGTTGACAGTGATGGGAAGTTGGGGCAGCGCACGCGCAGCCGGTCCGAAGATCGGCTTGCCGTACTCGAGCGCGTTGAACTGCGACTGGTGGCAAGGGCACAGAATTCGGTTGGTCTGCTGCTCGTACAACGATGTCGGGCAACCCAGGTGCGTACAGATCTTCGAGTAGGCGAAGTAGTCGCCGTAGTTGAAGCTTTCTTGACCCTTGCGCTTGATGACGGTGCTGGCGGCATCCGGGCGAAGGCGAATGAGCATGACCGAGTTACGAACTCCACGCAGCGAGACGAGCAGATCGTGCTCGCTCTCGCGGTCCGCTTCGCGGAACGGGAAGACGGTCTCCATGGCACCAGCGTCCAAGTCCTCGGGCCGAACGAGAACGACATCTTCCGGTCGCCCGGTGTCTCGTCGGAGGTAGATGGTCTCTCCATCGTAGCGAGGAGTCCAGCCGGATACCCACAACGGCGAATCTTCGCCCTTGGCCCAGGGATTCTTGATCAGTCCACCGAGGGGGAGCAGCGCCATGACGCCGAGCGCGCCACCACCGAAGACGAGCGAACGCTTGATCACCTTGCGGCGACCGATGGTCGACGTGTCGAGCGAATCGCCCAGCTCTGCCACGAGAGTCTTGCGGTCCAGCTCGGACGAGCCGCCGTCGTGACGGTCCTGGATGGAGACCTCTTCGGGGATGAACTTCTTGGTGAACTGCACCGCGCCGATACCGACCGCGAGGATCGCCAGGCCCATCGTGCCGCCGATGAGCGGGGTGTACAGCGAGTAGGCCAGGTAGTTCTCTTCGCCGATACCGGAGTACTGCCACGGCCAGAACAGGTAGATGCCGATGAATGCGACAGCGGCGAGGCCGGCGATCGCGAACCAGATCGCGACGCTGCGCTCGGCACGCTTTTCGGCGCGGGTACCTTCCACAGCCCAACGGTTGCGGCGGAAAGCGACATCGACACCGTCGAGGTTGGTGCCGAGCTCGACCAGTTCGTCGCGGCTCATCGCGGCGAGTTCCTCGTCGGTGTACTTCTTGTCCGCGTTCACGCCGTCGGCACCGGGCGCATCCTTGCGTCCGGATTCGTCGTCGTTGCCCGCGTCCTTACGGCCGGAATCGCCGTCGGTCATGATCTAGCTCCGATCCACAAAGTTGCTCCGACGACGGCGATGATGCCGACCGTCCAGATAGCGATCATCTCGGTACCGGGACCGAAACTTCCGATGCTCCAACCGCCTGCGGGAAGGGTTTCCTGGGCCGACTTGACGTACGCGATGATGTCGGACTTCTCCTCGATCGTCAGCTGACGATCGGAGAACTTCGGCATGTTCTGCGGGCCGGTGACCATCGCGGTTTAGATCTCCTGCTCGTTGGCAGGGCCGAGGGACGGTGCGAACTTGCCCGAGGACAGAGCGCCGCCTTCACCGGTGAAGTTGTGGCAGGAAGCGCAGTTGAGTCGGAACAGTTCACTGCCGCGTCCGATGTCGCCACCGCGCAGGGACTCCTGAGCGATCTCACCGTTCTCGTCGCGGATGACCGTCGGTCCGCCGCCGTTGGCGTTGATGAAGGCACCGAGGGCGTCGATCTGCTTGTCGTTGAACTTCGGCGGCTTGCGCATCGCCTGTGCCTCGTTGCGAACAGCGGGCATACGACCGCTCGACACCTGGAAGTACACGGCTGCTTCGCCGACGCCGATGAGGCTCGGTCCGCGATCCTGAACACCCTGCAGGTTGGCACCGTGGCACGTGACGCAGGACGTGTCGTAGAGCTGCTTGCCCTCGCGGATGAGCGCTGCCGAATCGGTATCGGCAGTCGCGACCTGAGGAGCCGGCGTCAGGGCCGAGGCGAGGAACCCTGCGCTCAGGAGGCCCATCATCAGAACGAGAGCACCGGTGATGCGTCGGCGCGTCCTACGCTGCCGTCTCGTCTTGGAGGCGGCGTTGTCGTCGGATGCTGCTGGGGGAGATGTACTCATCTTCTATCCCTTGTCGTGTCGGGACGGACCGAACGTCGGGGGCTGATTCCGTTCGCTCGTTATCTTTGGTGTGCTGACTGTCACTAGCGGATGAAGTAGATCGTTGCGAAGAGGGCAATCCAGACGATGTCGACGAAGTGCCAGTAGTACGAAACGACGATGGCCGCGGTGGCCTGCGCGGGCGTGAACTTACTGACCAGCGTTCTGGTGATCAGGAAGACGAAAGCGATGAGTCCGCCGATGACGTGCAATCCGTGGAAACCGGTCGTGATGTAGAAGACCGAGCCGTACACGCTGCTCGATAGCGTCGTGCCCTCGTGCACCATGTGGTAGTACTCGTACGCCTGGCCGGCCACGAAGAACGCGCCCATCACCAGAGTGATGATGTACCAGCGGCGCAGTCCGAAGACGTCACCTCGCTCGGCGGCGAACACGCCCAGCTGGCAGGTGAACGACGATGCGATCAGCACCGCGGTCACCGGCACAGCGAGAGCGAGGTTCAGCTCCGTCGGCTCCGGCGGCCAGATTCCATTCGCCTGGGCGCGTGCGACGAAGTACATCGCAAACAGCCCGGCGAAGAACATGAGTTCACTAGACAGCCACACGATCGTGCCGACGCTGACCATGTTGGGACGGTTCAGCGAGTGCACGCGTTGGGTGATTGCCGATCCTTGAGTCCCTACAGCGCTCGTCACAAAGAGAAGTATGACCCGTCGTAGTACGGAAGGCATATCCGGGTCCGCTCTTGGCGCGTCGTGTCGGAACGAATCCGCGTACGTCCTTGTTCCCGTGCTGGTCAGAGCCTCTGTACGGGCCGGTAGGGTCCAGTCGTGCAAGGCTGGCCTCATGGCAAAGCGCACCGAAGGTGGATGGTTTCGGAGACTGTTCTCGCGATCGACGGCCGAACGTCTGGACCCCACTCGCGAGGACCTCGTGACAGTGGCGAGTTGCTTCGACGATGCACAGGCATGCTCGGCCGTGCTCGACGAAGCAGCGAGGACCCGACCGCTGTGGACGGAATCGGCGGAGGTGGTGCTACGGCATCATCTCGTGTTGCCTTCCGACCAAGTGGAGGACGCAGCAGCGGTTGCGGCTCAGGACGACTACGAAGTGGGGCCGGCCGCCGAACTACCGGAGAGCACCGGCTACCGCCCTCGGGTGGAAGGCGGCGTGCCGCTGGTTCTGCAACGTGTTCAGGTACTCGACGCTCTGCACTGCTCGCAGGAGCGTTCTCGCATGGCCGGCCTTGCTCAGCGTCGAGGGGGAGCAGTACTGGGGTGGGACGCACTGCAGCCCGCGCAGCCCGACGCAGCGTCTGGCTAAGCTTCCACCGCACCGAGTGCATCGACGGCAGAAGGGCACGGCAGAACCACCATGACCGCAGCGATCAGCGACGAACAGCCGCGAACCTGGCGTCGAATCCTCGGCGCGTTGACGAACCACACCGACCTGTCCAGCGCCGACACCGGCTGGGTCATGGACGAGATCATGGCCGACAACGCGACAGCCGCGCAGATCGCAGCCTTCGGAGTGGCGCTGAAGATGAAAGGTCCGACGCCGGCGGAGGTCAACGGACTCGCCGAATCGATGCTGGCGCACGCAGTGCTGGTGCACACCGACACCGACGCCGTCGACGTCGTGGGGACCGGAGGAGACGGAGCGGACACCGTCAACATCTCCACCATGGCAGCCGTCGTCGTCGCTGCCAGCGGGATCCGAGTCGTCAAGCACGGCAACCGCGCAGCGTCGTCGAAGAGCGGCACGACCGACGTGCTCGAAGCATTGGGGGTCCGAGTGACCCTCGGGGCCGACGCAGTCGCGTCGAGCGTCGAGCAGGTCGGCATCGGCTTTTGCTTCGCACCGATCCACCACCCCGCACTCCGCTTCGCTGCCGCACCGCGCAAGGAAATCGGAATCCCCACGGTCTTCAACGTGCTGGGGCCACTGACGAACCCCGGGCGCCCGCGCGCAGGCCTGATCGGCTGTGCGTTCGAGAACCTGGTCCCCGTCGTCGCCGACGTGTTCGCCGCCCGGGGCAGCTCGGTGCTCGTGGTCCGCGGTGACGACGGACTGGACGAGATCACACTGTCCACCACCACGACAGTGCACGCGGTGTCCGATGGTTCGGTGACCGTCGAGACGATCGACCCGCTCGACTACGGCATCGCCCGAGCGCCCATAGAAGCTCTCAGAGGTGGAGACGCCGAATTCAATGCAGCAGTGGCGCACCGAGTGTTCGCCGGAGAACAGGGCCCCGTCCGCGACGCCGTACTGCTCAATGCCGCCGCAGCCATGGCAGCGCACCACGGCGTGTCCGACGACCTCCACGCCCGAATCGAAGCCGGATTGGCCACTGCCGCAACAACAATCGATTCCGGTGCAGCAGCACGGCTACTCGCCGACTGGGGTCGATGCACCACCGAACTCGCCGGCTGACGAAGAGCGCGGCTACTCGCCTATCGAGAACCCGGCTTCGACATCGGCACTCGAATAGGACTGGAACGCAATGTGAGTGGTGGTGCTGCGCACCCCCCGCACACGATTGATGTGCTTGGTGATGACCTCTGCGATCGACGCATGATCACGAACTTTCACGATGGCGATCAGATCGACATCACCAGCACACGAATAGACCTCCGACACCCCGTCGACATCCGCAACGGCCTGCGCCGCTTCCGGAATCAAGTCGGCCTCGGCGTCGATCAAGACGATGGCATTGATCATGTGCGCTCCTCAAGCATCTCGAGCTCGGTGTCCGACGCGAGCTACCCCCAGACCCTAGTTGCTGCCGTACCCCGACAGTCGTCCCGCAGGCTCCACTCCTGAGCTGAACAGTCGTTCCGCAGGCTCCACTCCTGAGCTGAACAGTCGTTCCGCAGGCTCCACTCCTGCCCTCGCGGCTTCTCTCGCCGTCCGACACCACGACTCCCACGAACCCGCCGACCGTGCCGGGCTGCAGTACCCACTGCTCGTGCGCACGATCCGGACTCCGTCCGTGCGCAGCCAGGCCGCAATGAGTCCGACTTCCTCCGGGGGCGCGCCGCGCAGCGGGGTCGTATCGGGCACCACCGTTTCGGCCGACGCGGTGATGGCATCGACGACGGGCATCGGATGCACTCCCCGCGGCGCGACGGCAGCGCCGGCCAGCCGGCCGAAGCGCACCACGATCAACTCCCACCCGCCGTCGGCCGTGCGCCTCGCCGCAACCAGTTCGGCAATGGCGGCCACTGCTGCCGATCGGTGCATCCGGCGCAGTGCATCGACGGTGATCGCAATTCTGTCGCGCAGACGGGCAGCCGTCTCGTACAGCTCCTTGTCTGCGAGCTCGGCGACGCGGCGGCGCATGGAGACGAGAACGGCGTCGTCCTGGCCACACACCAGCGCGAGAAACTGCGTCGGGGCATCGGAGTATTCGTCGGCCGTCAACGGGCCGGACAGTGCCGCTGGGCAGCCTCCGACGTCGGTCGCCGGGCACTGGTCACCGTGTCGAACCGAGCGGGCCAGACGGCGAGTGCACGTACGCAGGCGGCAGAACTCCGCGACGAGCGCCGCGGCCTCTGCGGCGTCACCGCGAACCGAGAACGGTCCGAGACTGTTCGGTGCCGGGGTGCGGACGATCGACAGGCGAGGGAACGCCTCGTCGGTCAGGGTGATCCACCACCCTTTCCTGGGGAACTTCGAGCGGCGGTTGTACGGCGGGATGTGCGCCGAGAGCAGACGTAGCTCGCGGACTCCGGCTTCGAGCGCGTGTGCACACTCGACGTGGTCGACGCGGGTGGCCAGTGCGACCATCTCCTTCATCCGGCCTCGGGTCTCCGAGCCGGTGAAGTAGTTGCGCACGCGTCGTTTGAGGTTGTTGGACGTACCGACGTACAGCACCTCGTCGGACGGGCCGCGGAACAGATAGACGCCGGGTGTGCCGGGAAGATGGGCGGCCAGCCCGCGTTTGGCGCGCTGGCCGGCCGACACCGCGGGTAGGTAGTCGACCAACTCGGCGTAGCTGTGGACTCCCTGATTGCCCACGCGTTCGATGAGGCCGTGCAGAACGTCGACCGTGGCCCTGGCGTCGTCGAGCGCACGGTGGGTAGGCCTGGTGCCGGATCGGAACAGAGTCGACAGTGCGGACAGCTTCACCGACGGAGCTTCGTCGCGCGTCAGAACTCGGCGAGCCAGCTTGACCGTGCACAGCACCTGAAACCGTGGCCACGCGATGTCGAGACGGCTCGCGGCGGCCTTGAGGAATCCGGTGTCGAAGCCGGCGTTGTGCGCCACCAGTACCGAACCTCGTGCGAACTCGAGGAAACCGGGCAGAACCCGTTCGATGCGCGGCGCACCGATGAGCATCGCCGATGTGATGCCGGTCAGTTCCACGATGTACGGCGGAATGGACCTGCCCGGGTCGATCAACGTGGCGAACTCGCCGAGAATCTCGCCGCCTCGAACCTTGACTGCCCCGATTTCGGTGATGGCCTCGGTGTCCGCGCTACCGCCGGTGGTCTCGAGGTCGACGACGACGAACGTCGTCTCGTGCAGCGGGGTGTCGAGTTCGTCGAACGTCAGCTGGATGGGCAGGCTCACCGGGACGACGTTAGGGCCGACCTCCGACAAGAACGCTCATCGCGCCGTCGAACGTCGTCGTGTCACGGAACCTGTCGGTGCCCGTCGCTATCTTTCGCTGAGTCGGCCGATTCGGCCGCCGGAAACCGTAAAGAGACAAGGATCACAATGATCATCGATTGCAGTGACTGCCTGGTCCGTGACATCGCCTGCGCGGACTGCGTCGTGACGGTGCTTCTGGGGGCTCCGGGGATGCCGTCCGGGTCGGACGGACGGCGGGTCGGTCCGCCGTCTCGTATCACTCTCGAGCAGGAGGAACTCGGTGCCATGGGGGTGCTCGCCGATGTCGGTCTCGTGCCCACTCTCAAGCTCGTGGTGAACGACGACGACATCGCCGAGGTTCCTTTGTTATCGACTCGTGACACACCGGGGGATCAGCGCGCCGGCTAGCGAGAATCGAGCCGAATTCGCTCTCCTCGGCGAGTTGGGGTCGACACGGGGGTATGCCATTTCGTAACCTTCCTGAGACCTTGCGGAGTCTCGCCAGTCCAAACCGGAGTGGCGTCGCAAGTCACCGCCTAATCGTTCACTCGCGAGAGTGTTCGTACCGGGAACCCGATATCTACTGGGGTGAATCCCGCTGAGCCACCACATGGTGGCCGGTGGGTAGGGCTGCTCTTCCCAGCCCGAACCCGTCAGCTAACTCGGTCGGCGGACGATAGGAAGAAACGGAGCACCATCTTTCGTGGCGTCACAACTTTCCAACCGAACATTGCGGCGAGTCCTCGTAGCCGGAGCGCTCACGGCAGGCGTGGTCGTTCTTCCCGCTGCACCCGCAATGGCGGCCCCCCTCACCATTCCCGGCGTCGGAACCTTCGAGATTCCTGACATCCCGGGCCTTCCTCCCCTCAACCTTCCGGGTGTGCCCGCGCCGGGTGCGCCGTTGGCACCGCAGGTCACCCCGGCTGCGAAGGCCGTTCAGGCCGCAGAATCCAAGATCGGAGCACCGTACGTGTACGGGGCTTCGGGTCCGGATTCGTTCGACTGCTCGGGCCTCGTCCAGTGGGCGTACAAGCAGGCCGGCGTCAGCTTGCCTCGTACGAGCTACGACCAGGCCGCCGCAGGCACTCCGGTCTCGCGCGACAGCCTCGCCCCCGGCGACGTCGTCTCGTTCTACGACGGCTCGCACTCGGGCATCTACGTCGGCAACGGCAATGTCGTGCACGCATCCACGTCCGGCGTGCCGGTCAAGGTTGCCCCGCTCGACTCGATGCCGTTCGACGGTGCTCGCCGTTACTGACTCGAGCGATCGACGCTCGTTGTGAACCGACCGACAGGGTCGAGCCGTTCATCGGCTCGGCCCTGTCGGCGTATCCGGACACGGACTGCGCGACACGCCGGTTCGGTGGACAGGGAAGGATCCAGTTCGTAATCTGATCGAGACCTGGTCGATGTTTATTTTGTGACCTGTCACCTCGAACCCCCGTCGATTTCGGACCGTGTTCACGTCCGCGCCCGTAAGAGCCTGGGTATGGTTCGTTTTCGGACTACTTTTCCAACCGTTGCCTCGGTCGAGGCAACATCTGTGAGGACGGAGAGTCGCTTTCCGTGGCGATATCGAGGTCTACCCGAGCGTTGCGTACGGCCCGAAACTCGGTGGTTGCGCTCGCGCTGACCGCATGCATCGCCGTGGTGCCGACGACGACGGCAACCGCGCAGCCGGGATTCGGTTCGGCATCCGACGCGCAGACCGAACTCGCCGAGCTCTCTCGCCAGTCCGAGCAGACCACCGAATCTCTGCACGATGCTCAGATCGATCTCGACGCCAAGAACCAGCAGCAACTCGACGCTCAGGCCCTCGTCGACCAGAGCCGTGCCGCCGTGGACGCAGCGCAGGCGCAGTTGGAGCAGCTCAAACCGGCCATGGACAAGGTCGCCAACGTCAACTACCAGGGCGCGCGGACCAACCGACTGTTCGCCGTCATGGTCAGCGACTCACCACAGCAGTTGCTCGACCAGATGTCGGCGCTGGACGTGATCTCGGCGGAGACCGCCGACCAGGTCGCCCGATTCAAGCAGGCCAGCTCGGATGCAGAGACGGCCGAGCAGGCCGCGACGACGGCCGCCGAACAGGCACGCGTCGCCGCAGAGCAGGCCAAGGCCGTCAGCGACGATCTCCAGGCCAAGCAGAGTGAGCTGCAGGGACAGATAGCCGAGGTCATGGCCGCCTACAGTGCGCTCTCGTCCTCGGAGCAACTGTCTCTGGCCGGTTCGACCCTGCCCGACGGGTTCGACCCGTCCTCGATTCTGCAGAACCTGACGCCGGGATCGGGAGCCAGTGCGCTGCAGGCCGGCCTCACGCAGATCGGCAAGCCGTACGTCTGGGGCGCAACCGGTCCGGATGGCTTCGACTGCTCCGGGTTGGTCGTGTGGGCTTATAAGCAGGTGGGCAAGACGCTGCCGCGATCGAGTCAGGCGCAGGCGGCGGGCGGAACTCCGGTGGATCAGAAGGATCTGCAGCCCGGTGACGTCGTTCTGTTCTATCCGGACATCTCACACGTCGGAATTTATGCCGGAAACGGCAACGTGCTGCATGCCTCCACATTCGGTGTGCCCGTGAAGGTGCAGTCGATGGCATCGTTCCCGTACTACGGGGCGCGTCGATACTGAGGTCGTGTCTCGACGATCGACGAGTGGCGGCATGAGCACCTCGAACCGACCATCCGGGTTGCACGTCATCCTCCGATCGTCATGGCGGCGCTGGCTTGTCGTCGTGGTCGTCGTGGTGGTCGCAGTCTCGGTCGTCCTGATTCACCGATTCGACGGCCCGCCCACGGCCGGGACCGCCGAGGTCACCGTCGGCCAGGACCCGCCGACCTACGATCAGCAGCGCCGCGCCGATGTGACCGTCCTCCTCGACCAGTGGGCGCGCGCGGTTCGTTCCGGTGATCTCGACGCACTGCGCGATGTGATGGATCCGCAGGCCGACCCCGGCTTCGTCGAAGCGCAGCTGCGCCGGGCAGCAGTGGTACCCGGCGTCCCCTTCGCGGAGTTCGGCTACGACCTGGGCGACGAGCCCGAGACCCCGGTGCCGCCGTCGATCGCAGCGGCGCTCGATTCCACCGATGTCTGGGCACCCGCGGTGTATCTGCGATACGCGATCACCGGCCCGGACGCATCGCCGACGCGTCGGCCGGTCTCACTCGTCGTCGCCCAGCGGGACGGTCGATGGCGGTTGGTCGACGACGCGGATCTGACCGAGTATCGACGCCAGACCTGGCGTGGGCCGTGGGACTTCGGCCCTCTCACCGTGCGTTCGGTGGCCACTGCAGCCGGGACATCTGTGGTCATGGGTCATCCGGACCGCGATGCGTTCGTGGAGAACCTTACGGCCGAACTTCCGTCGGCAATCGCGGCCGTGACCGACTTCTGGGGAGACGACTGGGCGCGCGACGGGCTGATTTTCGTCGCATCCTCGGCGGAGGAGTTCGCCGAACTGACGGGGTCCGATCCGTCCACCGACGTGGCTGCGGTGACGGTGTCCGACGCGGTGGCGGCCGACGGCTCCCGTCCGACGGGTCAGCGGGTGGTGTTCGGTCCCGACGCCGCGTCGAGGTTGACGCCGTTCACCGTGCGCTCGGTTCTGCGGCACGAGTTGACACATGTGGCGGCGAGGGCGAGGACGTCCGACGGTACGGAGTTGTGGGTGTCGGAGGGGTTCGCCGACTATTCCGGGTATCGAGGGTCCGGTGCCGAGTTCGCGCAACTCGCACCCACTCTCGCGGCGATCGTGGCGGCGGGTGGGCCGCCGACGGTGCTGCCGAAGAACGAGGACTTCGGTGCCGGTGGTGCCCGGTCGAGTGTGGCCTACGAATCGGCCTGGTCGGTGTTCGCATTCGTGGCCGACCGGTTCGGGGAGTCGACCCTGCGTTCCCTGTACGAAGCGCTCGCGTCCGAGAGCCCCACCGATTCTGCATTCGAGTCTGTGCTGGGACTCGACCGGGCACAGTTCGTGTCCTCGTGGGGTGACTGGGTGGCTCGCCAGGCCCGCTGAGACGGGGCGCTACGGTTGACGCCATGCGTCGTACCCTGCTCGTGACGAACGACTTTCCTCCTCGCCCGGGTGGTATTCAGTCCTACTTGCACAGCTTCGCCTCGCAGCTGCCGGCCGACGAGCTGGTGGTCTACGCCCCCCGCTGGCGCGGCGACTCGCACGAGAAGTTCGATGCCAGGCAGCCTTTCGAGGTGATCCGGCATCCGACGACCCTGATGTTGCCGACTCCGCTCGTCGCGCGTCGTGCGGCTCGAATCCTGAAGTCCCGAGGCTGCGATTCGGTGTGGTTCGGTGCGTCGGCTCCGTTGGCAGTGATGTCGTCGTACCTGCGCAAGGCCGGGGCCGATCGCATCGTGGCGAGCACACACGGTCACGAGGTCGGATGGTCGATGGTGCCGGGCGGGCGGGCGACCCTGCGCACGATCGGCGAGAACACCGATGTGGTGACCTACGTCAGCAAGTACACCCGGGGGCGATTCAGCTCGGCGTTCGGGCGGACCGCCGCCCTCGAACATCTGCCGCCCGGTGTCGATACCGATCGCTTCGTGCCCGACGACGCAGCGCGAGCGGAACTTCGTGCCCGCTACGGCCTCGGTGATCGCCCCACCGTTCTGTGCCTGTCCCGGCTGGTTCCGCGCAAGGGTCAGGATGTCCTGATCCGGGCGCTCCCGGGGATCCGCCGGGCCGTCGACGGAGCGGTTCTGGTGATCGTCGGCGGCGGGCCGTACGAGAAGACTCTGCGCGAGCTCGTCCGATCCACCGGCATGGAGCAACACGTGGTGTTCACCGGTACCGTGCCGTCGGCGGAGCTCGCCGCCCACCACACGATCGCCGACGTGTTCGCGATGCCGAGCCGAACCCGAGGTGCCGGTCTCGATGTCGAAGGTCTCGGCATCGTCTACCTCGAGGCGTCTTCCTGTGGTGTACCCGTAGTCGCCGGCATGTCCGGGGGTGCGCCGGAAGCGGTGCAGCACAACAAGACCGGCCTCGTCGTCGACGGCACGTCCGTCTCGGACACCACCGACGCGATCGTGCGAATCCTGTCCGATCGCACGCTGGCGACGCAGATGGGCAACGCCGGCCGCGCCTGGGTGGACGCGGAATGGCGCTGGGACGTGCTGACCGAGAAGCTGCGTTCGTTGATCTAGGCAGTACGGCTCAACGGGAGTAGATCGACTCGATCTCGTCGGCGTACGACTTGGTGATGACGTTGCGCTTGAGCTTCATCGTGGGAGTGAGCTCGCCGTTCTCCTCCGAGAAGTCGTGGGGGAGAAGTCGATACTTCTTGATGGACTCCGCATGCGAGACGGACTTGTTCGCGTCGGCGACGGCGGCGTCGATCTCCGCGACGAGTTCGGGGTCCGTCTGCAGATCCGCCGCGGTGGCGTCGGCGGCCTTGCCGTGTGCGGACTTCCAGCGATTGAACGCGTCCGGATCGAGGGTGATGAGCGCGCCGATGAAGGGCTTCTGATCGCCCACGACGACGGCCTGGCTGATCAGTGCACCCGCCCGCAGGTGGTCTTCCAACCCGGCGGGTGAGACGTTCTTGCCGCCTGCGGTGACGATCAGTTCTTTCTTGCGTCCCGAGATCGTGATGTAGCCGTCGTCGTCCACGGAACCGAGATCACCGGTGCGGAACCAGCCTTCGTCCAGCGACTCGGCGGTGGCGGTCTCGTTGCGCCAGTAGTCGTCGAACACCACCGGTCCGCGGAGTTGGATCTCTCCGTCCTCGGCGATGCGCACGGTGTTGCCGGGCAGTGGACGCCCGACGCTGCCCACGCGTTGGAATCCGATGGTGTTGACCGCGAACGCCGCCGTGGTTTCGGTCAGTCCGTAGCCCTCGTAGATCGTCACACCGATGCCCCGGTAGAAGTGGCCGAGCCGGGAACCGAGGGGCGCTCCGCCGGAGATCGCGAGTTCGCACTTGCCGCCGAGCGCTGCTCGCAGTTTGCCGTACACCAACTTGTCGAACACGGTGTGCTTGGTGCGCAACACGATTCCCG
>NZ_LVCU01000421.1:0-13355 GCF_001647185.1 Rhodococcus sp. EPR-147 | reverse complement strand
CGTCGGCGTGCGCATTCTGCTTGGCGGTGTTGAAGACCTTCTCGAACACTCGCGGAACCGACAGGATGAAGTCCGGTTGGAACGTGCCGAACGTCGCGACGAGATTGGGGATGTCGCTGGTGTGGCCGATGGTGACCCCGGCGTCGAACGACGCGATGGACACTGCGCGTGCCAGGACGTGCGCGAGCGGAAGGAACATCAGCGTGCTGCGGCCCTGTGTCATCAGCGATTTCAGCGACGTCTCACGAATCCCGAGTGACTCGGCGAGCAGATTGGCGTGGGTCAGCTGGACGCCCTTGGGCCGACCGGTGGTTCCCGAGGTGTAGATCAGGGTTGCCGGGTCGGACGAGACGAGTTTCGAAACCCGTAGGTGCACCTCGTCTTCGGCGACTTCGGCACCACCGTCGAGCAGTGCCTGCACTGCGTCGGTGCCCGCCGAGTTCGCGATGACGAACGTCTGTCGGACCGACGGGGCTGCTGCCACAACGGACTTCGTCTCCTGCACATGCGCGTCGTTCTCGAGAATCAGCAGGACCGGCTCGGCGTCTTCGAGGATCCATTCGACCTGACCGGCCGAGGACGTCTCGTAGATCGGCACCGTCACACCGCCCGCGGCCCAGATCGCGTAGTCCACTACCGACCACTCGAATCGCGTCGACGACATCAGTGCGACCCGATCGCCCTGCTCGATGCCTGCGGCGATCAGACCCCGTGCCACCCCCACCACCAGGCGCTCGAACTCGGCGGCGGTGACGTCGATCCATTGTCCGTCCACTGTGCGTAGGAACACCACCGCGTCGGGCGAGGTGCGGGCGCGAGCGAAGACGGTATCGACAGCCGAGTCGGTGTCCGCGATGGCGTATTTGGCGGCGACGGTGAACTCGCGCACGGGATTACCTCCGGATAGAACTTGGGGAGAACGAAAGTCGATAGCTCGGCTTCACAGATACTCTAGACCCGGGCTCCCGGCGTCGAAATACGCCTCGACGCGCACGGCCCCCGACCCGATGTGTGAAGCTCTGTCGATGAGCAGTATTCAAGTTGCGGATCAGACATTCGTGGCCGCCCCCGGCGTGCGGGTGGCGCAGGCGTTCGCGTCGCCTGCGCGGTGGCGTCGATGGTGGCCGGATCTGAACCTGACGATCACCGAGGACCGGGGTGAGAAGGGGATCCGCTGGGCAGTGCGCGGCGGTGTGGTCGGAACGATGGAGCTGTGGCTCGAGCCCGCGCTGGACGGGGTGATCGTCCATTACTTCCTGCACGCCGAACCCGCCGCGGACGCCGACGTGGCAGCGCACCAGCATGCCCGGCGGGTGGCCGGACGTGCGATGACGTTCGAGCTCAAGCGAGAGCTCGAGGCCGGTCGGTCTGCAGGTGAAGCACCCCACCACGTAGCGTCGACTTCAGCTCGCGAATGAACCGCGCGGTACGGTCGGCCGGTTCGCATTGTGCGTCCGCGGATCGATCGTGTGAGATAGGCCTGCGCGAGTTCTGCGGCACCGAAGCGAACCGAGCTGATCGAAGTACCCGAGAGGAAGCGGACCAGTAGTCATGGCGGAGAAAACCCAGAGGTCGATCGTCGTCGAAGCTCCATCGAGCCGGGTCATGGACGTCATCGCCGATTTCGACGCGTACCCCACGTGGGTGTCGGCCGCGAAATCCGTCGAGGTCCTCGAGGTCGGTGCGGACGGCCGCGGCAAGCGGGTCAAGTTCGTGCTCGACGCCGGGATGGTGAAAGACACCTACGAGCTCGAATACGACTGGGCAGCCGACGGCAATTCGGTCTCCTGGAACCTCGTATCGGGCGAAATGCAGAAATCGCAGAACGGCTCGTACACGTTGAAGGAGACCGGCAGCGGCACCGACGTGACGTACGAGCTCACCGTGGATCTGAACATTCCGATGATCGGTCTGTTCAAGCGCAAGGCAGAAAAGGTCATCACCGACACTGCACTCAAGGAATTGAAGAAGCGGGTCGAAGGCTGAGCGAAGCTCGCACCGAAGCCCGCACCACGGTGTTGCTGTTCCTCGGCAAAGGTGGTGCGGGTAAGACGACGCTGGCGGCTGCGTCGGGGCTACGACTCGCCCAGGCCGGCGAACGGGTTCTGATCGCGTCCGTCGACCAGGCTCACTCGCTCGCCGATGCATTCAAGGGGGACGCCGAGGTCGAGGATGCGTCCGGTGTTCGTTCGATCGCACCCGGCCTCGACATCCTCGAGATCGATACGTTGAGGCTGCTCGAAGCCCGGTACCGGGGATTGGGCTCACTGTTGGCCGTGGCGTCCGCGGGACACGAGCACGGGGTGAGCTTCGGGGCGATCGAACCGGAGGAGCTGCTCGGTCTCCCGGGAATAGAAGAGCTGCTCGGCATGCACGAGATCAGCCGTCTTGCCGACGAGAATCGCTGGGACACAGTGATAGTCGACCTTCCCGCATCGGCGGATGCCTTACGTACCCTGCAGTTGCCCGACACCGTCGCCGCATACGTCGAGCGGATCTGGCCTCTGCACGCTCGGATGGTCGCCGGCACCGGTTCCGATGTGCGGCTCACTCTCGTGGTGGCGATGATCGAGCGAATCCTCGCGCAGATCGACTCCGTCCGGTCCCTGATCACCGACGCCGACCGTACCGGGGCGACCGTGGTCGTCACCGCCGAACAGCTCTCGATCGTCGACGCGGAACGAACTCTGTCGGCAGCTGCTCTGCTCGGAATCAGAATCGATCGTGTGCTGGTCAACAGAATCCTGCCGAAGCTCAACGCATCGTCGGTCGGTCTGGTGGGCGCTCATCCGGCCGTGTTCTGGTTCGAGAGGTGGCGGGCGGCGCAGCTCGACGCGGTCGCCGAGCTGCGCCGACGCATCGGTACCGTGCCGATCGTGGAGGTGGAGCAGGCTCCCGGTGAACCGGTAGGGTTGGGGCCCTTGCAAGATGTGGCCGATCGCCTCGAACCGGACTCCCTCGAACGGCGCGCGCCGGGCTGGGGTGAGCAGCCTTCGGTCGTGCTCGAGTCGGGTGGCGGACTCGAATCCGTGTACGCGATGAGAATGCTGCTGCCGGTGGTGGATTCGACGACCTTGGGCCTGGGGCGAGTGGAGGACGACTTGATAGTGAGTGCCGACGGGAGGCGACGGCGCATCAGATTGGCGTCGGTGCTGCGTCGGTGCGTGGCCGACTCCGCCGAACTCGACGGACCGTGCCTGGTGGTGCGTTTTCGTCCGAACCCCGACGTGTGGCCGCTGTGACTCCGACAACCCCGACGGCCGGGGTGTCGCGATGACCTCGGACCATTCCGAGCTGGGGGCGGACCTGCTGGCCCTGGCCGAGACCGTGCTGACGCGACTCGAGCCCATCCTGCGTCGCGTCGCCGAGACGCAGCAGGATCGTGACCGCCAGGGATGCAGTTGGTGTCCGGTTTGCGCTCTCGCGGCACTGGTGCGCGGGGAGCGCCACGATCTCGTCGAGCTCGTGGCCTCCGAGAGCGCCGTGGTGATCGCGCTGTTGCGTCAGTTGCTGGCCGATCACACGACCTCCGGGGCGACGCACTCCGCAGCGCAGGCTCCGCCGACCTCGCCGCCACCGGGGACTGCGGCCGAGCCCGGGTCCGGTAGTGCCGGTGTCCCCTCGGACCCCGCGGAGGTCGCGGACGTGTCGATCGACACGAAACTTCAGGGCGATCGTCCCGCTTCGTTCGTTCCGATTACCGTTCGAGTGAAGAATTCGCGTTCGGACGAGCACGAGCGTCCGTGATCGGAGCGACTCGGGTGCAGCCCGCACGGGGGACGGGCGAGGAAGGCATGAACGAATGAAGCGCCACCACCAGCGACTGACGGTAGGAATCGACGTGGGCGGGACGAGCCTGCGCGCGTCCGTCGTCGACGAGGACGGGCAAGTCCTCGATTCGACGGCCGCTCCCACTCCGCACACTGCGCGTGCGCTCGAACGCGGTCTCGATCGGGCCGTGCAGGAGCTGGCCGGGCGACACGACATCGCGGCCGTCGGGCTCGCCGTCGCCGGGTTCATCGACTCCGATCGCACGACGGTTCTCTTCGCCCCGCATCTGCCGTGGGTGAACACCCCTGTGGCGACCGAGATGAGCATGCGCATCGGTCTGCCGGTGTTGCTCGAGCACGACGCCAATTCTGCGGCGTGGGCCGAGTATCGCTTCGGTGCGGCGTCCGGGGGGCGCAACGTGGTGATGGTGGCCATCGGCACCGGAATCGGCGCGGCCCTGTTGATCGACGGCAGGATCTATCGGGGTAGCCACGGTGTGGCACCGGAACTCGGTCACATCCAGGTCGTGCCGGACGGCCGTGCGTGCCCCTGCGGCAAGCGCGGTTGTTGGGAGCGGTACTGCAGCGGCACCGCTCTGGTGGACACCGCAGTCGAGTTGCTGGCGGCGGACCCGGCGTCCTCGACGACGCTGGCACGTGAGGTGTTCCTCGACCCGGGTTCGTTGACCGGCCGCCGAATCGCCAGTGCCGCGCACGAGGGTGACTCGATCGCCCGCCGCACGATGGAGGACTTCGCGCAGTGGCTCGGCGTCGGGCTCTCGATGGTCAGCGACGTGTACGACCCCGATCTGATCGTGCTGGCCGGTGGAGTGGCGACGTCGTCGAGTCAGTTCCTCGCTCGCGCGACCGACAAGTACGCGGAGCTGGTGACCGGTGCGGGGCATCGCCCCCTGGCGCGTATTCGCAGTACTCAACTCGGTGAGGCAGCAGGCATGATCGGGGCCGCGGAGTTGGCCCGGGCGCAGTTCGTCACCGGCGTTCGCTGACGGTTCTTCGACTGCTTTCTGTGACCTCGGTCCTGGTGTCGGCGATGATGTGGCTGGTGTCATAAACCGTGGGTACAGTTCACTACGCGGCACGGTTCGAGGACGCACGGCCGCAGTCGATTCGCTTCAGGGCGAGGCGGCACCAAACGATTTCCCGACCATCATCAGGGAGCATGTCAATGTGGTACTGGCTGGTTAAGTACATTTTCGTCGGCCCCCTTCTCATCGCCCTGGGTCGGCCCACGATCGAGGGTGCGGAGAACATCCCGACGGAGGGGCCGGTCATTCTGGCCAGCAACCACAAGGCCGTTCTCGATTCTTTCTACCTTCCGCTCAAGACGCCTCGACGCATCACCTTCCTCGCCAAGAGCGAGTACTTCACCGGACCGGGACTCAAGGGCAAGTTCCAGAAATGGTTCTTCACCGCCGTCGGGCAGGTGCCGATCGATCGCACCGGAGCCGACGCGGCACAGGACGCACTCAACGCAGGCGTGCGTGTGATCGAAGCAGGCAAGGTTCTCGGTATCTACCCCGAGGGCACTCGGTCACCCGACGCGCGGTTGTACAAGGGCAAGACCGGGATGGCGCGTCTGGCACTGCAGACCGGAGTTCAGGTGATTCCGGTCGCGATGATCGGTACCGAGAAGATGAACCCGATCGGTTCGCGCGTGTGGCGTCCGGCGAAGGTCACCATCCGGATCGGCAAGCCCATCGACTTCTCGCGCTTCGAGGGCATGGCAGGCAACCGTTTCGTCGAGCGTGCGGTGACCGACGAAGTAATGTACGACCTGATGTTGCTCTCCGGTCAGGAGTACGTGGACGTGTACGCCGCATCGCTGAAGAAGGCTGCGCCCGAGGCGGAGTCGGGTCCGACCGCGCAGCGCATCCCGGATTCCAAGGCGAGCTGAATCTGCTCGGCCCGCTCCGTGATCAGACTGCGGAGCGGGTGTCGACTGTCGTATCGGCCCGGTCGGTCCAGCCGACCGCGGCCACCGCGATGATCGACGCGAGCGCCCACCACACGTATCCCGAGGCCGCGAACTGATCCACGAGCGGCCAACCGAGACCGCTCCAACGGCCCTCGCCGAGCTTCCAGTGCGGCGGGTAGACCATCAACGCCAGCCCGACGGCCACCAGCGTTGCCAACAGCGCACTGCGGCGTCGGTAGCCGAGGACGGCGAGCACCACGGTGAACGGGATGGCCCACACCCAGTGGTGTGACCAGGAGACCGGCGACACCAGCAGACCGAACATGGCGTTGATCGTCAGGGCGAGAGCAGTCTCGCCCGCGGCGAACGCCTTTCGCATCGCTATCGCCGCGATGGCAAGGACCACCACCGACAACGCGAGCCACAGGATCGACCGAGGCAGTTCGTCCAGCCCGAGCCGCGCGAGCACTCCGGTGATCGACTGGTTGGGCGGGTAGGCCGGACCGCCGATTCGGTCGGAATCGACGATCGTCTCGGTCCAGTACTTCACCGAGTCCGACCACGTCAGCGCGAAACCGACCGCGGTGAACACCGCAAAGCTCAGGACCGAAACCACAGCGGCTCGAAAGTCCTTGCGCAACAAGAAGAACAATACGAACACTGCGGGGGTGAGCTTGACGGCAGCCACGAGTCCGATCAGCACACCTCGGGGCCACGGCGTCTTCTTCGGCAGGCAGTCCAGTGCAACGAACGCCATCAGCACGATGTTGATCTGCCCGTAGTTCAGCGTCGAGGTGACCGGCTCGAGAAGCAGCACGGCCACGGCGAAGACTGCTCCGGCAGTCCACCACACGAGCGTGCGAGGACGCAGTCCGAGCGAGGTGAGGGTCGCCACGACGGTCACCAGCAGCAGGAGCATGGACAGCACGGTGACCGCGATCGAGGCGGCGTACAGCGACACCGACGACAGCGGGCTGAAGATCGCCGCGGCGATCGGGGGATAGGTGAACGGCAGCGTCGTACCGGTCGCGATCGGCGGCAGTTGACCGTAGAGATCCCCGCCCTCGGCGAACACCTGACCGCCGAGTCGATACACGTCCAGATCGAGTCGGTAGTGCTCGCCGAGCTCACGCAACCCCGGAAAGCCGTTGAGATGGAACAGCACGCCGACGAGAGCACCGATCAGGACGAGAACCCTGCTCGACGCCACCGCCCAACTCGGCCACCGGCGTCGCGTCGGCGCCGCCGGCTCCGATGCTTCGGCGACCGGACGGTTGGTGTCGGGCGGAGTCACTGGCGTTGCCTTTCAGGGCTGTTCGGATCGGGGCTACCGGCACGTGGGGGACGTGTCGGGGACGCGCTAGGGTGAGCCGCGTGCGCTACTTCTACGACACAGAGTTCATCGAGGATGGTCGCACAATCGAGTTGGTGTCGATCGGTGTGGTGTCGGAGGACGGTCGCGAGTTCTATGCGGTGTCCTCCGAGTTCGACCCCGAGCGCGCCGGCCGCTGGGTTCGACGCAACGTGCTTCCCAAGCTGCCACCGTACTCGTCGCCGCTGTGGATGAGCCGGTCGCGAATCCGGGACGAACTGCTCGAATTTCTCGTTCCGCACTACGGTGCCGAGGTCGAACTGTGGGCGTGGGTGGCGGCGTACGACCACGTGGCGCTCTGCCAGCTGTGGGGCTCGATGACCGAATTGCCGCGTTCGTTGCCGCGGTTCACTCGTGAGCTGCGCCAGCACTGGGAGGATCGCGGCAGTCCCGAGCTGCCGTCGGTTCCCGACGATGCTCACGACGCCCTGGCCGACGCGCGGCACAATCTGGCGAAGTTCCAGGCGATCGAGGAGTACTCGTACCGCGGGTGAACACCCGTTGTCCTGCGGCTTCGGCGGTGCGAATATCCTGTAGCGGTGAACTGGACTGTCGACGTACCCATCGATCGCTTGCCCGACCTGCCGCCGTTGTCGCCGACGCTGCGCTCTCGATTGGACGATGCGTTGGCCAAGCCGGCTGCGCAGCAACCGCAGTGGGATCCCGAGCATGCTGCCGACATGCGCAAGGTGCTCGAGAGCGTGCCACCGATCACCGTCGCCGGTGAGGTGGAGGCGTTGTCGGACAAGCTCGCGGCCGTCGCCCGAGGCGAGGCCTTCCTGCTGCAGGGTGGCGATTGCGCCGAGACGTTCGTCGACAACACCGAGCCGCACATCAAGGGCAACATCCGCACGCTGCTGCAGATGGCTGTGGTGCTCACCTACGGCGCGAGCATGCCGGTGGTCAAGGTCGCCCGTATCGCCGGTCAGTACGCCAAGCCGCGGTCGTCGAACATCGACGCGCTCGGTCTGCAGTCCTACCGCGGCGACATGATCAACTCGCTCGTCGCCGACGAGAGCGTCCGCGGCCACGATCCGTCACGACTGGTGCGCGCGTACGCCAATGCCAGCGCGGCGATGAACCTGGTCCGCGCACTCACCGGTGCAGGGATGGCGGATCTGCACAAGGTGCACGACTGGAACCGCGAGTTCGTCGCCCAGTCGCCCGCCGGTGCGCGCTACGAGGCGCTCGCGGGGGAGATCGATCGCGGCCTGCGCTTCATGGATGCCTGCGGCGTCTCCGACCCGAACCTGCACACCGCGCAGATCTTCGCCAGCCACGAAGCGCTCGTTCTCGACTACGAGCGTGCGATGCTGCGCCTGGACAACACCGACGATCACCCCAAGCTGTACGACCTGTCCGCGCACTTCCTGTGGATCGGCGACCGCACCCGCCAGCTCGACGGGGCGCACATCGCGCTGGCCGAGCTGATCTCCAACCCGATCGGTCTCAAGATCGGGCCCACGACCACGCCCGAGATGGCCGTCGAGTACGTCGAGCGCCTCGACCCGACCAACAAGCCGGGACGTCTGACGCTGATCTCACGCATGGGCAACGGCAAGGTTCGCGACATCCTGCCCGCCATCATCGAGAAGGTTCAGGCCACCGGCCACCAGGTCATCTGGCAGTGCGATCCGATGCACGGCAACACTCACGAGGCCTCGACCGGCTACAAGACGCGCCACTTCGACCGCATCGTCGACGAGGTCCAGGGATTCTTCGAGGTGCACAACGGCCTCGGAACGCATCCGGGCGGAATTCACGTCGAACTGACCGGCGACAACGTCACCGAGTGCCTCGGCGGTGCCCAGGACATCTCGGACCTGGACCTCGCCGGCCGGTACGAGACCGCCTGCGACCCGCGTCTGAACACGCAGCAGAGCATCGAACTGGCATTCCTGGTCGCCGAGATGCTCCGCGACTGATCAGGGTAGCGAGACGACCATGACCTCGGAGCCCGGTTCCACCCGAGAACCGGCTCCGGGGCTCTGGGTGATGATCAGCGACCCGTCGGTGTCCACCACCTGACGGACGTCGATCGTCAGGCCCAACGTCTCGACAGCGGTCCGGGCCGAGCCGACCGAGCGACCCAGCAGCGACGGCACGGTGACGGCGTTGGACACCTCGAGCGCAGCGGTGGTCCCGGATCGCACCGTCTGCCCGGCCTCCGGCGTCGTCCCTATCGCCCTGCCGCCGTCGGTGTCCTCGTCGAAGGTCTCCCGAACCTCGCCGACGGTGATGCCCACCGATTCCAGCGTTGTCCTGGCCTGGTCGACGCTCTGCCCGCGTACGTCGGGTACCTCGACCGGCGGTGCCCCCTTGCTGCGCAGCACCGTGACCGAGCTTCCCGTGGTCAGTACGGTGCCGGGCGGCGGGTCCAGGGCTGCGACGCCGCCGATCGGAGCGGACGTGCTGAAGGCCTCGCCGCCGTCGACGGGCGTGAACGTTCGGTCTCGCAGTTGCTGCTCCATGTCGTCGACGGATGCGCTCGTGTCGATCAAGGGAACGGTGGGGCGTCCCAGTGACACCAACAGAGACACCGTGTCGCCCTTGGCGATTCGCGATCCGCCGGTGGGGTCGGTGCCGATGAGAAGGTCGGTGTCCACCGAGTCGGAGTAGGTTCCGCGCACCGCGGCTTCGAGACCGGCGGCTTCCACGGCACTGGTGGCACCGGTGGTGTCGAGCCCGTCCACCATCGGGACTGCGGTGTAGCGACCCGAGCCCATCCACCATCCGCCGAAGCCGACCAACACCGCGAGCAGGGCGACGACGAGGAGCCAGATGACGATCGCTCGGCGCGAGCGCTGGCGGTCGGCGTCGAAATCGGGGAACTCGTAGTGCCGCCTGCCGGTCGGGGGTGGTCCGGCGGGCGGCACCTCGGCGATGTCCTGGCCGTGGTCGATGCCCCGCGCTGTGGGCGAGGTGACCACCCTGGTGTGCTGCACCCCGTGTTGCGGAGATGGCGGCGGCGAAGTGTCCACGACCTGGGTGCGAGCGGACGGCGGACGGTTGCCCGCGACCGTCGTCGGTGCTCCGGCTGCGGCCGAGCTCAGGTGCTCGGCCGAGCGCTTGGGTGCCGGCACTCGGTACTCGGGCAGCGCCAGCGCCGACGCGGCCGCGCGCAGGGCCCGAGCCATGTCGTCGGCATTGCGGTACCGATTTTCCGGGGCGCGGACGGTGGCACGCTGGACCACCTCGTCGAACTGCGGGGGGACGCCTGCGATGAGGGTGGAGGGGAGCGGTACGTCGTTGTCGATGCGCTGGTAGGCGATGGACAGCGAGGTGTCGCCGGTGAACGGCGTGCGTCCGGTCAGCAGCTCGAACAACACGACACCGACGCCGTAGACATCGCTGCTCGCGGACGCGGAACCGGTGGTGACCTGCTCGGGAGACAGGTACGCGGCGGTGCCCAGAATCACACTGCTCGACGTCACGGTGGAGGCCGCTATGGCTCGGACGAGTCCGAAGTCCGCGATCTTCACGTCACCGTCGTCGCTGATCAGGATGTTCTCGGGCTTGATGTCGCGGTGCACCAGACCGGCTCGGTGGGCGACGGCGAGTGCGTCGAGGACCGGCCGGATGACGGCCGCTGCAGCATGCGGAGGCATCGGTCCACGCTCGCGCAGCAGCTCACGCAGAGTTCCGCCCTCGACGAGTTCCATGACGAGGAAGGCGTGTTCGCCGTCTCGACCGTGGTCGTAGACGGCGACGAGGCCCGGGTGACTGAGTCTGGCCACTGCCCGTGCCTCGAACTCGAAGCGCTGGACGAACTGTGGGTCCTCGGCGAACTTCGGGTCCATGATCTTCACCGCCACGGGGCGGTCGAGCCTGGTGTCGAGTCCGCGGTAGACCGTCGACATACCGCCGCGCGCGATCGGTGCGTCTATTCGGTATCGACGATCGAGCATCGAACCCGGTATCACCGAACCTCCCCTCGTCGTCCACTGGTCTTCCGGCGTTCGACGCCGGATGCTGAAGTCGATCGTATCGGTGCAGGAGATGCCGACCGACGATCGTGGCTCGTGTGTTCGTCCTGCTGGGCCGACTGTCACGCTTTTGATGTCTGGATGCCGGACCCGTTAACGTTACCTGCGTGAGTGCCATTCCCTATGCCGACGACGTGCTCGATCCGTCGGTGTCCGTGCTGCAGTTCGCCGACGTCGCGAAGATTCTCGACGTTCCCAAGACCCGCGTCGAGCAGCTGATTCGAGATCGGCAGCTGCTGGCGCTGAAGCGTTCGCGTGTGCCCGGTGTTCCCGAGCAGTTCCTCGACACTGACAAGGGCACCATCGTCAAGGGCCTGCCGGGTCTGCTGGCCGTGCTGCACGACGGCGGTTACGAGGACGAGGAAATCCTGCGGTGGCTGTTCACCGAGGACGAGAGCTTGCCCGGTGCACCCGTCGCTGCTCTCCACGGCGACCTGATGCGCGAAGTGATCAGGCGAGCTCAGGCAATGGCCTTCTAGCGAATCGTTGCGCGCTTGAAGCCGGTGACGGCGAACTGCGGAAGCGCGATGCGAGCTCGGGTCCACTGCGGCACCGTCGCGCGTTGCGAGAGCACGCGGTAGCCCTGTGACTCGACCTCTGCGAGTATGCGGCCGTACAGGATCGATGCCGTGCGCATCGACGGTCGCACTCGCGGATCCAGCATCTCGATACCCGCGTCGGACGTGCGGTAGATCGAGCGGGTGACGGCGATCAGGTGCGCGAGGGCCCTGGTCACCCTGGCGTCGACATTTCCCGTGGTGCGGCACCACCGGAGCAGTTCTTCGTCGACACCGAACGCAGCGAGTTCGTCGGTGGGTAGGTAGATGCGGTCGCGATCGAGGTCCTCACCCATGTCTCGGATGAAGTTGGTGAGCTGGAACGCCTCGCCGAGGGCTGCGGCGGGAGGCTCGGCCTCCGACCGCTCGACGACGGTTCCCAGGATCGGCAACATCTGCAGTCCGATGACCGCAGCGGAGCCGTACATGTACTCGCGCAGCTGCTCCATCGTCCGGTAGCGCGAGACGAACATCGGACTCCCCGGAATGTCCATCCGCATCGAGTGCATGAACGCGTAGAAATAGTCGTGCGGAATGTCGTAGCGCCCCACGGTGTCGCACAACGCGCTCAACACTCGATCGGACACGCTCTCGGACAACGGTTTTCCGGCCAAGGCGTCGCGCACCCGGGACTCGATCACGTCGAGTTCGACGATGCGTCTGGCATTGAGTTCGTCAGATCCCACGGAGATGTCGGTGCCCTCGAGGTCCACGATGTCGTCGACCATCCGGGCGAACCCGTACAACGCATGCACGCCTGCGCGCTTGTCGGTGGGGAGCAGGCGAGTGGCGAGGAAATACGTCTTGCCGTGCTGGGCGTTGAGTTCGCGACAGATGCGGTATGCCTCGTGCAGCTCCGGATCGATCCCGTCCAGTTCTTTCATCACGCGAGCCTTCATGACGTGGATTCGTCTCCGGTCGGTTCCGTTGCTGGGGTCTTGGGTGCGTTCGGCACGGCACGGTGTTGCCTGGATCGGTCCGATCGTAGACGCAGCGGATCGACGCGCGTCAGAGACAGAGCTGCGACGACCGCGGCGAAGACCGCCAGTGCGACGTGTCCGAGGGTGTAGAGGCCGATCGATCCGTCGGGTTGGAAGACGAGCATGAGCCACGTCGACAGACCCGTCAGGATCATCAGGGTGGTGCGCGAGAGTGCGAAGCCTGCGGCGACAGCCAGTGGCCACGAGTAGTACCAGGGCAGGGCCGCGGGGGAGAGGACGACGGTGGCGACCAGGGCGATCAGAATGCCCTTGACCGCGTCGCGTTCGGATCTGCGGCCCAACCACCAGGCGACCGCTAGCACGACGACCAGCGCGATGGCGCACAGCAGGCGGGTGACGTCGAGAACGGGTCCGAGGCGTAGATCGAGGAACCACGACGTGCTGACGGTCACCAGGTGAGCCAGGATCGTGGGAAGCGAGAGCCAGTTGATGATCTTGGCCGATCCGGAAAGCGCGGTCAGCCAACCGATTCCGACTCCGGCGATCACCGACGCCACGGCGAACACAGCAACGAAGACGGCGGCTCCGATGCCCGCGGTCTTGACGAACGCCAGGGCGGGCGGCATCGGGGTTCGCCCCTCGGCCCGCGCCTTCTCTCGCAGATGGAGCATCCAGATCCACACCAGGAAGGGCAGCGCCAGGCCTGCTGTGGCCTTGATCGCCACCGCGATCGCGACCAGTGCGATGCCGCCCACGTGTCGGTGTTCGAGCGTCAGCACGATCCCTGCGGTCA
>NZ_LVCU01000420.1:0-1330 GCF_001647185.1 Rhodococcus sp. EPR-147 | reverse complement strand
GGCATACGGGTCGAATCCGTCGCGGAGCAGAGCGCCCTGGGCCAGGTAGGAGTACGCATCGCGGCTGAACATCGGCACCGACAGCAGTAGCGGAGCGGTCCATGCCGGGACGATCCAGCGCAGTTCGCCCACCGTGGTGCGGCCGTGCAGGGTTGCGCGCCCGAGCCGAACCCACGCGGTGATCATCAGCAGTACGCCGACCCAGACGATGATGGTGGAGAGTACGAATCCGTGACCGAATCGCAGCCACGACAGGTGCATCTCCTCGAGCAACGGATCGCGTCGGCGCACACTGCCCGCGCCGAACCCGCCGAACACGATGCAGACGGCACCGACCACACCGAGTATCGCTGCCTTGCCCTCGGGACTGCGCAGGAAATTGCCGGTTGCGGTCAGTCTGGACGGTCGTCGCGCAGCCGAGGGTGGCGTGCCGCCGTCCGACGATCGATCCTCGGAGGTGGAGTGCGACGAGATCGAAGACATTGCCGCCTGCTCCTCCTCTGCAACGAGTTGTGGGTCGAGATGTGTACGTCGGCCGATGGTTCTCGCCGATCACCGAACGATCATGGTCGCAGCAATGAGCGCGACCGGCAAACGATCGCGCTCAGCTTAGTTGGTCGACGCAGTGAATCGAACGAACCTACCGGCCCGTGCGCCCTGTCACCCGCTGCGCGGCGAGCTTTCCCGACACCAGAACCGTGGGGACGCCCACTCCAGGAGTCGTGCCCGAGCCGGCGAGAACCACGTTGTCGAGCCCGGCGACCATGTTCTTGCGTCGGAACGGTCCGGTCTGCCTGAACACGTGGGCGGACGAGAACGGAGAACCCTCGATCATGCCCTTCTGCGCCCAGGTCTCGGGTGTGTCGATGTGGTCGAGCGTGAATCCGTCGAGCAGACCCTTGTATCCGCGAGCCTCCAGAGTCGTCAGGATCTCGTTCAGATACGGCTGCGCCAGCTCGCCCCACGGCAGTGGAGCGCTGTCGAGATTGGGGCACGGTGCGAGGATCGACACCGGTTCGCTGCGTACTCCGCCGCGCACCACTTCGAGATCGGGATCGCTCACCGACGGTCGGGTGATCAGCAGGGACGGATCGGCCATCAACGATCCCTTGCCCGATCGCGCGGTGATGCGGCGGAAGGTCTCGGCCCATTCGTCGCCGAAGTCGATGGTGTGGTGAGCGCGGGCGGGCCACGTCTCCGTCAGCTCGACGGGAACGGTTCCGTGCGCGACGACCGCCGACGGTGAGACCACGCCGTATCCGTTCCGTCGGCCCTTCTTCGACACCGACGCCCTGTCGAGGAGTCGATCGACGACGGGCAGGTCTGCGGT
>NZ_LVCU01000419.1:0-7752 GCF_001647185.1 Rhodococcus sp. EPR-147 | reverse complement strand
ATCTCGGTGCCGAGTTCGAGCGTGCCGCCTGCGGTGACGAACGCGTCGGCCATGGCCTTGGCGATGGCCGCCATCCCTCCTTCGGGGAAGAACACCCCGAGGGAGGTGTCCATGTGCGCGATGGCTCCGTAGACCGCCAGGGCCTTCTGGGGTGCCATGCCTGCGTAGAGCGCCTGGAACGTGAAGACGCGGCGTAGGCGGGTGTCCTCCAGGAACTTGTCGACACGGGGCCCGAGGCGGCCGAAGCCACCCAGCTTCGTCAGTGTCGCGGTGTCGGAGATCGCAGCTTTCGATCCCACGAGGTCGAGCGGTGAATCGAAGTTCGAGTCGATGAAGCGGTCGAACTCGGCGTCGAAGATGTCGGCGAGCCAGCGTCGCAGTTCGCGGTATCCCTGCGCCTCGGCGGGGCCGCAGGTGCGTTCCACCTCGGCCGCCATGGCCTCGGGATCGGAGTAGACGTCGATGGACGTGCCGTCGGCGTAGCGCGTGTGATACGACGGCGACAGGGCCGTCAGCCGAATCGGCGGCGTGGTCGATTCGAAGTCGGCCCCCACGGCGGCGAGTGCCTCGAGCACCAGGTTCGGCATCGTCAACACGCTTGCACCGTTGTCGATGTCGTACAGGTGCGATCCGTCGGCGTCCGACACCGGGTACACCCCGACGCGGCCGCCCACGGTCTCGTCACGCTCGACGAGCGTGACTTTCCTGCCCGCTCCCAGTAGGTGCAGACCGGCGGCGAGGCCTGACAATCCGGCTCCCACGACGACGACGGAGTCGGTGGTGCCGGAGACCGTGCGGATCGAAGACATGGCGCTCTCTTTCAGTACTGCCGTTGGATGGCGGCGGTTGCCATGGCGCGCAGGTGCGCGGCAGCGACCGGTTCGATCGAACTGTTGTCGAGGGCTGCGACGGCCCGGGTCCCGAGGTCGTCGATCTGTTTCTCGACCGCGTCCACTGCGCCGAGTTCGACGAGAATGGACCGGATGTCGGCCACTTCGTCGGCGTCGAGTTCGGTCCCGAGGCTGGCCCTGATCGTGGCTGCGTGATCCGGCCTCGTCTCGTCCGCCTTCTGCAGTGCCAGCGCGATCAGGACGGTTCGTTTGCCCTCGGTGATGTCGTCGCCGGACGGTTTGCCGGTCACCTCGGGATCGCCGAACACTCCGAGGAGGTCGTCGCGCAGCTGGAACGCGATTCCGATGTCCGCACCGAAGTTGCGGTAGGCCGAGATCAGGTTCTCGTCGGCATCGGCGAGGACTGCCCCGAGATGAAGCGGCCGCTCGACTGTGTACGCGGCGGTCTTGTAGCGGTTGACGCGCATTGCCGCCGCAACGCTCTCGTCGGTGCCTGCCTCGGCTTCGATGTCGAGCAACTGACCGCCGAGAACCTCCGTGCGCATCGCCGACCACACCGGCTGGACTCGCCGCGCGGCATCGGCGTCGATACCCGACTCGCGCAGTAGATCGTCGGCCCAGCACAGAGCGAGATCGCCGACGAGTATCGCTGCCGATTCACCGAAATGGTCCGCACAGCCGGTCCAGCCCGCGTCCCGGTGCCGCTGGGCGAAGCCGACGTGCACGGTCGGGAAACCGCGTCGCGTGCTGGACGAGTCGATAATGTCGTCGTGGATCAGAGCGCAGGCCTGGATCAGTTCGAGCGCCGAACACGCCCGCAGCACTGCCTCGGCGCGGGCACCGGTGGATTCTCCGCCTGCACCGAGCCACGCGGTCCAGGCGAACGCGGGGCGCATGCGTTTGCCGCCGCGGAGCACGAACGCCTCGAGATCGGCCACGGCATCGGGGTAGCCGCCGCCGACGGTGTCCACGACACCTCGGCGCGAGGCGAAGAACTCGGCGAGAGTCGCGTCGACTGCCGAACGCATCGCCTTCGGGTCGTTCGCGGCGACGGGGGCGTCGGCTACGGGTGAAGAAAAGTCTCCGGACAGGACGATCCTCCAAGGTTGCTGTGAATTGCGTGGATTCCGGGTCCCACAGTAATAGCCGCGCACACCCTGGGCCGACGTGCAGCGAACATCTCTCGTCCGGGAGGCCTCACGGGCGTCGGTGGGGCGCAACCTATGATCTTCGGGTGAGCGAAGAATCCGTCAGGGGGCGGTCGAGTCGAGGATTCGTGACGAGAACACCGTCCATCGTCGACCGGCTACGGACAGAACCCGAGGCCAGAATCCCGTTCTCGGTGGAGTTCTCGCCTCCACGAGACGCGGCGGCCGAAGCCAGGCTGTGGCGAGCGGTTCGTGAGTTCGAACAACTTCAGCCCGCATTCGTGTCGATGACCTACGGCGCAGGCGGCTCGACCCGCGATCGAACGGTGCGCGTCACCGGGCAGATCGCCGAGGAGACCACCCTCCTCCCTGTGGCGCATCTCACTGCCGTCTCGCACAGTGTGGACGAGCTGCGATCGATGGTCGGGTCGTACGCGGACCGCGGCATCACCAACATTCTCGTACTGCGAGGAGATCCCCCCGGAGATCCACTGGGCGACTGGGAGAAGCATCCGGACGGAGTCGAGTACGCCGAGGAGTTGGTCCGGTTGGTGCGTGATCTCGGCGACTTCCACGTCGGCGTGGCGTCGTTCCCCGAAGGTCACCACCGCGCCGCCGACCTCGAGCAGGACACCCGGTGCCTGGTCGGCAAGTTGCGGGCGGGTGCCGAGTACTCGATCACTCAGATGTTCTTCGATGTGGACGACTACCTGCGCCTGCGGGACCGCGTGAGTGCGTTCGACGCCGAGCAGGGTGCCAAGCCGATCATTCCCGAGATCATGCCCATCACCTCACTTCGTTCGGTTCGCCGGATGCTCGAGCTCTCGGGCACAACGCTTCCGTCGCACCTGGACGAGAAGTTCACTCGCGCAGCAGGATCCGGTCCGGAGGAGGACCGCGCCGCCGTCCGAGAGGTGGGCATCGAACTCGCCACGAACATCGGTGAGCGCCTGATCTCCGAGGGCGCGCCCGGATTGCACTTCATCACCCTGAACTTCGCGCGCGCGACGCGTGAGGTGTTGAGCAATCTGGGGCTCGCGGCCGCACGAGTGTGAGACGGGTCAGGGCTCGCGGCGCGGCATCGGACGCGACTTCCACGACAGCGAGCCACGACGCCTGCGCACGTGGGATTCCGCGACGAGGCCGACGAACGCGAGAATCGACACCGGGTGCAGCGCAGCATCGACTGCGTCGACCACCCCGAACCGCGATCCCACCTCGCTCCGCCGGGTGGACATCCGAGACACCGTTCCGGCGAGATACCCGGCGAGGCCGAGGCGACGTGTGACACCCGAGGACGTGAGCGCGGTGATCGGGGGCAGTACGTACACTGCCGTCAGTGCCAGGGCCGCCGCAGCCGAACCGGCCGGTCCACCGAACTCGCTCCACAACCACCGGCTGTAGCCGGACCGCAACTCCGCGGCCGATCGGTACATCCGGCATCGGACGAACCCCGCACCCGACGCCACCGCCGTCGAGAATCCCCGTCGACGGAGAGCGCGTGCCAGATCCAGGTCCTCGGTTGCGCTCGCCGCCACGCAGCTGTGGCCCCCGATGGCGCGATAGGCGGCGGCGTCGAAGGCCATGAACTGCCCGCAGGCGACCGCCATCGACGGTGCGAGAGTGGCGTTGCCCAGAGGTACCGGAAGCGTGGACATCCACGACCAGGCGAGCAGCGGCTGGACGAGTCGCTCGACGGTGCTCTCGGCAAGTTGCTCCGGCCACGGGCACAGCAGGGAGGCGCCGCGCCGTCGCAGTACCCGGGCCGCTGCCGCCACCGCCTCCGGTTCGAGTCGCACATCGGCATCGACGAACACGATCAGCGACGTCATCGGGTCGTCCTCGTCGGCCAGTCTGGCGAGCTCGGCGCACGCTGCGGCCTTGCCGGTCCAGCCGGCCGGGGGAGCGACACCGGAGGTCACGACGCGAATCCTCGGGTCACCGTCCGCAGCCGCACGGGCAGCGGACGCCGTTCCGTCGGTCGAATCGTCGTCGAGGACGATCACGCGCAGGTTTGTGCACGATCGTTGCCGCGTGAGGTCGCCGATCAGCGCAGGCAGCGTCGCAACCTCGTTGCGGGCGGGAATGCAGACGACGACGCGCTCGGTGACGTCGTGGTCCGGGGAGCGCAGGCTCGGCATGAACCGAGAGTTGAACACGGAGACCGCGGCCGACGCTGTCGCGAGGACGCTTGCCGTCGCCGTCGTGCGCGCGAGCAGGCGGGCTCTCACACAGACGTTCTGTCGGTGGAGCTTCCGGAGTCGGTGTTGCGCGACCCGCGGCCCCGCAGCGGTGGGTTGCGCGACACCCATGCCATGGCCCCGACGATGGCCGCGACGCCGACGGTCACGCCGCCCACGATGCCGGCCCAGCCGGCGAAGCTGCGGGTGTTGGGATCGGGATAGTTGACCTCGGCGCGCAGCGAGGTGACCTCGCCCGCAGGCAACTTCCACGAGATCGAGTTGTCGCTCTCGCGGGTGCCGTTGGTGGTGCCGATGCGGGCCGGGAACGCGATGGTGAACTGTACGTCCGAGCCCTGCACCGGAACGGAGGACAGATCGGCGTTGCCTGCCAGAGTGACGGTGTCACCCGAGCGCTGCAGCGTCAGCTGGAACGATCCGGCCGCGTTCTGGAAGATCGAGCCGAGGGTCTGCACGTCGCCGAACGACAGATCGTCGAAGATGGCCTGCGACCCGACGTATCCGTCCTGGTTGTACGGCTCGACGCGAACCTTGTCCTCGATCGAGGAGGGCACCACCAGTTCCGGGCCGGAGTCGGAGTCCGATGTCGGCACGCTGGCAGCCACGATCTGACCCGCGACGCGGTCGTTCGCCGACACGCCCATCGTGACCTGCACACGCAGGCAACCGGCCAGCATCGGCGCGACCAGCAGCGCCAGCGCGAGCACCGAGAGAACGCGGCGGCGGTGGGTTCGATGAGATGTTCGCGATGTCGACTGCACAGCGACATCGTGCCAGGACATCGAGGTGATGTCAGTCGGCAGGGGTTGTCAGCGAGGCGTGTCGGTACCGGAGCGATCGACGGCCGCACGCGGTCCGGCCCCGAGTGGTCGGTCGCGACGGGCAATCCACACCAGGGGGATGCCGACGAGGCCCATGACGACGAACCCGTACACCGCCGAGTATCGGAGTTCCGGACCGTCGAGGAACACCGCGTGCGCGAGCGCCGACCCCAGCCACGTCCACAGGAACAACCCGATGGGCACCGCGTCGTCGGATGGCTGTGGGCGACCGACGGCGCGGTCGAGCGATTCCATCACCGCGGCCATCAGGGTGGCCACCACCAGCCAGCCGAGGTAGTTGGTGAGCGGAATCGACGGCACCCCGGGCAGCCCGGCGGAACCGGCGGTCCAGGTCCACTGTCCGTCGGTGACCATCTGCGGATCGAGATACAGGTCCCAACCGACCATCCCCACCGCGACCGCGACGATTCGGAGTGCGGTGGCGCGTACCTGCGTCGTATCGAGACGGCGAACGACGAAGGTCACGGCACACCAGATCGGATAGAACCCGGCCGTCCACGCCAGGGGAACCACGACAGGCACCTCGAACAGGCTCGGGCCCAAGCGATTCTGCGCGTAGAAGTATTCGCCGAACGGGATGCCGGTGGCCGTGCCGACGAGTTCGGACGCGAACCCGGTACCTGCGGTCACGACGACGAGAATGGTGGCCCATACGATGCCGCGATTGAGTGCCGCGTGCAGGATCGACGCGAGCGCGAGCAGGGCCACCACCGCCACCGTCACCACGTCTCTGGTCGATCCCGACACCAAGGGGTAGAGGATCTGGCAGCCCACGGCAGCGGCGGACACGACGATCGGCGCAACCTTCATAGCCGTTTCCTTCCGAAGAACGTGCGACGGCGGGCGGCGCGGGCGTCGGCGATCGCGATCCGCGCCGCCGAACGACCACTGGCCGCTGTGACCCCTCCGCCGGGATGGGTCGATGCGCCGGTGAGATAGAGCCCGTCTGCACCGGGGACCCGATGTCCGGCCAGTTGAGGATGCGGTCGCCACATCATCATCTGGTCCAGCGACATGTCCAGATGCATGATGTTGCCTCCGACCAGACCGAGCTCCCGCTCGATGTCGGGTGGCGACTGAACGAACCGATCCAGCACCGATCCTGCGAAACCGGGTGCGTATCGGTCCAGTTCGGCCACGATCCGATCCGCCTCGAACTCGGCCAACGAGCGCTCGCCGGGAACATCCGATCGCCACTGTCTGCCGTCGGCGAGGGTGTGGGGATGCCACTGCGACCACAGAGAGATCTGGTGCTGTCCCGGCGGCGCGATGGTGGGATCGAGCGCGCTGAAGGACATCCCCAGCACAGCCGGGGTGGGCGGCAGATCGCCTGCCAGCGCGTGCCCGTGTGCCAACCGCAGTTGGCTGCGGTCGCGTACCAGCAGCGCCAGACCGTGGGTGCCGTCCTCGATCCGGTCCGCGCTCGGGAACGTCGGAAGGGCGTCGGTGGCCAGTCTGACCGCGGTACCGATCCCGGGCCCCACCCGAATGGTGCTGCGCCACCGCGCGAGCTGCGCCGAGTCGTGGCCGCCGGCTGCCAGCAGGTCGAGGGTGGTCACGATGTGGCAACCGGCCACGACGATGCGGCTGTCGATCTCCCGTCCCGACGCGGTCCTGGTGGTCCAGCCGTGTGGGCGGCGTACGAGCGAGGTCACGGCGTCGCCGAGCGTCAGTTCGGCGCCGTCGCGCTGTAGCCGAGCGATCATCGCCTCGGTCAGCGCGCCGCTACCGCCGACGGCGCGGCCCGGCGGAAGGGTGTGCATGAGGGCAGCGAAGCCGACCATCGGTGCGGTACCCGGCTCGGACATCGGCGGACCCGACTGTGCGCCGAACCACGCGAGTGCAGCCTTGAGTCGTTCGCTCGAGAACATCTCGTCCAGCAGGGAATCGCCGGTGGCCAGGAATTCCCGCGAGAGCATGCTGCCGCCGTCGGGCGCGCCGAGGCCCCAGAAGGATCGGAGCAGTTTCGCCCCGGTTGGTGGTCCGCCGAACGCACGCATGGTGCGTTCGCTGCGGGGACCCCAGACGGAGACGAAGGTGCGGTAGGCGCGTGCGTCGGCTGTGCCGCAGGCAGCGGCGATGGAGTCGCAGGTTCGGTCGAGATCGCGGTGGAAGACGATGCCGCGTTCGTCGGTGCCGACGGCCCCAGGCGCGAACGCCCAGGGATCGCAGTCGATGTAGCGCAGACCGAAGTCGGCGAGTCCGAGCTCCTCGATGATGCCGGTGTGACGAATCATGATGTGCGCCGACGAACCACGGTCCACACGGTGGCAGGGAAAGCGTTCCACCGTCGACACCGCGCCACCGGCAACGGAGTCGCGCTCGAGAACCTCGACCGACATGCCGGCGTCGGTCAGGTAACAGGCAGAGGTCAGGGCATTGTGGCCGGAGCCCACCACCACAGCATCGATCACACCCTCAGGCTACTGGCCCGTCGAGAGGCAACCGGCGGGCCAGGACTGCGAAGGGGCGTCGGTCACCGGCGAACGTGAAGTCGCGTAGTACGTCCGCGAAGCCGAGCCGCCGGTACAGCCGCCAGGCTCGATTGTCCTCCTCCGATACCTCGGGTGTGGACAACATCACGTTCTGCGCGGAAACGCCGTCGAGCAGACGGCTGCACAGCCGTCCGCCGAGGCCGTGCCCCTGAGCGCTCGGCAGGACGTGCAACTCGGTGAGCTCGAAGTAGTCGTCGAGCGTGGCCTCGACGTTC
>NZ_LVCU01000418.1:0-22145 GCF_001647185.1 Rhodococcus sp. EPR-147 | reverse complement strand
GCGACCAGGGAATCGGGTTGTGTCGGGTCGGTGTTCGGGAGCAGTGCACCGACTGCTCGCCAGCCCGGCCGGTGCAGATGTTCGCTCCACATCGGTGCTCTGCTCTGTTCGGTTCCACGCGGATAGCCCATGGCCTCGACGTAGATGGACAGTGCCTCGAACAGCCGCTGGCGGAATTCCGGGGGCGTCAGATCGACCAGGTACGGCGTTGTCTGCGCATCGGTGACGACTGTTCTCAACCTTTCTTCGGAAACTTGTCGGTGGGCACAGCTATATTGAATGTGTCGAACGGGTGTTCGACAATCGGGGCCGAGTGCGCCGGTGGTTCCGGCTCGGATCCTCGAGTCGGATTCTCCGGAGTTCGACTGTAAGGCTTCGCCACGGTTCCGGCCGCGCCAGGTGCGCGCCGGAGATTCGAACTGGAGGTGTTCGAGTATGACGATCACGAAGGCATTCGATGCCGGAGTGCGGTCGCCGGTGTCGCGTCAGGCTCAGGTTCTGTTGGGTCGAGCGGATGCTCTGCTGTCCGAGTCCATCGGGGAGAGCAATGCCGGAGATCGATTTCTCGGCAGCTACGCCGCCGCACTGAAAGGCGCGGCAGCGGTGCTTGCGTCGTTGCCGAACTCGATCGGAGCGCGTCCTCGTTCACGCAGCGCGTGGGTGTTGATGGCGAAGGCGGCACCGGAACTCGCAGTCTGGGCCGACTACTTCGCGTCCTTCTCGGCCACCCGGGCTGCAGTCGAGGCCGGTGCGTCGAGCACGATCGACGATCTCGATGCCGACGATTTCCAGCGGCACGTCGGTCGTTTTCTGAACTCAGTCGAGGATCGACTCGGCGGGCAGGGGCGTTTCGCGTCCGTCGACCCGATGACCGCACCCTTGTCGGCCTAGCTCACGCAGCTGGACGTCAGCCGACAATCGCCACGTCATGCGGTGTTCGCACGGAGTTTTCGGGACGTGCGTCTCGAAAACTTCGGTGTTTCTCAGGAACACATCGACCGAGTAGGTGGTAAGCGGCCGATTCAGCTCGTATCATCGACAACAGGTAGCCGCCAAGGTCAGCTTCCCGTCGTTTCGTAACCGAAATGACCTTCAATATCTGTGCAGGGGGAGGTACCGTGCCACTCTCCGAGCACGAGCAGCGCATGCTCGATCAGATCGAGAGCGCTCTCTACGCCGAGGATCCCAAATTCGCGTCTCATGTGAGGGGCGGTCGCGTACGCGCGGCGTCGAGCAGGAGGCGCTTTCAGGCTGCCGCGCTGTTCGTAGTGGGACTCGTGTTGCTCGTCGCCGGTGTTGCATTGTCGACGAACAGTTTGGCTTTTCTCGTCGTCAGTCTCATCGGCTTTTTGTTGATGTTCGGTGCCGGGGCACTGTTCCTGTTCGGCGGTTCCAGCAAGGGAGCCGCAGCGTCGCAGGACGAAGGCAGCACAGCCAACGATGCTGCCGAGACGTCCGGGCGTTCTACCGGACAGAAATCGAAGGGTGGTCGCAAGGGCGGCAGCTTCACCTCTCGCATGGAAGATCGGTTCCGTAAGAGGTTCGAGCAGGACTGAATCGACCGGGTTACATCGAACCGGCTCGTCTCGACAACTTCACGCGTCGACGTAGAACAGCATCTCACCCTCGGGTGAGGTGCTGTTGTCGTTTTCTGCCCGCGAACAGACGCCGCAGAATTGCCTGCAGCCCTCCGCTCCGCGTCGAGGGCCGGCTCGAACACTCCCGCGCACGGGAGTTCTGGGATCCCTCCCCGACACTCCCCACTTTCACCCACATTCCCCACTTCTCCCCACCAGGGCCCCACTGAAGGGCTGAGATCTGCGTCCAACCGCCACACCCGACGTCGAGGTGCTGCTCAGACGGCTGCAGTGGTGGACCCAAGGGCCGTCGCTCCCGAATCGAACCGGCGATATCACCCGCGGCATCGCTGCCGAAGCAGCCGATCTTGTGCACGCTGAGCTGCATGAATGTCATTTTGGCCAAAGTTTTCCGGCTGCGGATGGTTCGAAGTGGGGGAGAGTGGGGTAAAGTGGTCCGCAGCGGAGAGTCGAGGCTGGAGGTGGCGAGTGTTTCTCGGTACCTACACGCCGAAGCTCGACGACAAGGGTCGACTCACGTTGCCGGCCAAGTTTCGGGACGCGCTTGCAGGAGGGGTCATGGTGAGCAAGGGGCAGGATTTCAGCCTCGCTGTCTACACCGCGGCCGACTTCGCGGAGCGCTCTCGGAAATTGACGGCGGCTTCCCGTGCCAACCCCAAAGCCCGTGCTTACGTTCGTCAGTTCTTCTCGGGAACCGACGAACAGCGGCCGGACGGACAGGGTCGAATCACCATCAGTCCCGAGCATCGCCGGTACGCGGGGCTCGAACGAAACTGCGTGGTGATCGGTTCGATGGACTTCATCGAGATCTGGAACGACGAAGCGTGGGCGCGCTACTCCGCCGAGAACGAACAGGATTTCTCCGACGCTTTCGACGAGTCCCTCGGAGGGATCTTGTAGCCCGAACCAGGTCGCCTGCGAGTGCAGCGAGGCCTCTGCCCGATCAGAACCCTGACGTTCTTCCCCAACGCCAGGTTTCGCAGATCAGGACCCTGACGTACTTCCCCAACGCCAGGTTCCCTATCGGACAGGGACCTCGATGCATTCGCGTCGGCTTCGGTGGGCGACCCGCACGGCCCGGACCCGGGCGAGAAGTACGTACGCGCGACCGGGAGGAACCATGACGGAGGGCACCGGACCGGACGACATCGAGTCGTCCGCCGACCGACCCCACCGTCGATCCGCAGGCCCGCTCCACGTTCCGGTTCGACTCGAACGAGCCGACGAACTGCTCGGACCCGCACTCGGCTCCACCGGCGGTACTCGCGTCATGATCGACGCAACACTCGGCCTCGGCGGTCACGCCGAGCATTTCCTGCGGACCTACCCGCACCTGCACCTCATCGGACTTGACCGGGATCCCGATGCGCTCGAGCTGGCCGGAGCCCGTTTGGCTCCCTTTGCCGATCGAATCACGTTGGCGCACACGACCTACGACGGCATCGCCGAAGCGCTCGACGAGGCCGGTCTGCCTGCTGTCGGGTCCGTTCACGCGATTCTGTTCGACCTCGGAGTGTCGTCCATGCAGTTGGACGAGTCCGATCGCGGATTCGCCTACTCCGTGGACGCCCCGCTGGACATGCGAATGAATCCGACCGTGGGAATCACCGCCGCAGACGTCCTCAACACGTACTCGCACGGCGACATCGCACGGGTCCTCAGCACGTACGGCGAGGAACGGTTCGCCGGCAAGATCGCTTCCGCTGTACTGCGACGCCGAGAACACACGCCGTTCACCACGAGTGGCCCGTTGGTCGAATTGCTCTATGCCGCAATTCCGGCCGCGACCCGGCGCACCGGCGGACACCCTGCCAAGCGCACCTTCCAGGCACTTCGCATCGAGGTCAACGGTGAACTGGATTCGTTGAAGGCGGCGGTACCTGCCGGGCTCGACGCATTGGCTGTCGGCGGCCGGGTCGTCTTCATGTCGTATCAATCGCTCGAAGACCGAGTTGTCAAGCAGGAGTTGGCACCTCGGATCAAGTCCCGCAGTCCCGAGGGGCTGCCGGTCGAGCTTCCAGGAATGGGTCCGGAGTTCCGGCTCCTGACCAGAGGTGCCGAGCGTGCCTCGGATTCAGAAATAGACGACAACCCACGTTCGGCTCCGGTGAGATTGCGCGCCGCCGAACGGATTGCAAGGAGAGCGGAATGACGGTTCCAGGCACAACCGTTGGAACACAACGCAATCGGGTTCCAGCACCGAGGAACAGGGTCGCTCCGCAGGCTCCACTCTCGCGACCCGAGCGTACGAGCAAGGGTGGTGGACGATCCGGCGCTGCACTTCGCGCATACGAGCGCAGGCAGCAGCGTGCGTCGATCCACACCTCGGATTCTGCGCGTGGTTCCGGGGCCGGTGCACGGCCTTCGCTCAACGGAAGCGCTATCGCCGCGCGAATCCCGTTCGTCGCCTTGATCATCGGCCTGCTCGCCATCGGTCTCGGTCTGACGTTGCTCCTGACCACTCGGTCCGCAGGAGACTCCTACGATCTCAGCGCCGCCAAGGCCGTCAACGCCGAACTCGCTCAGCAGCGGGCGTCGTTGCAGCGTGATGTGGAGTTGGCGGAATCGGCTCCGGAGTTGGCGCGCAAGGCCGCCGAGCTCGGGATGGTCCCGGCGAAGAACTCCGCGCGTCTGATCGTCGCTCCGGACGGCGGTGTCCAGGTCGTCGGTACTCCGGCTCCGGCCGACGGTGCGCCGGTGGCGCCGCTCGATCCGGTACCGGCCGCGTCCGCAGGCGAGGGCACCGTCGCGAATCCGAGCACGCAGTCATCGCAGCAGCAGACCCCGCGAAGCGCGTCTCAGCCCAACCGAACCTCGGGCACGATCGACACCCGCGCCGCCACGCCGAATTCGAGCAATGGAGCTGGAAACACCGCGCTTGCTGAACAATTGGTTCCCATGAGCATCCCCTCGCTCGAAACACCTTCGGTCGAAGCCCCCGAGTCCACCGGCGAAGCATCGGGTGGCGGGCAGTGACCAGGCCGTCGCCTGCTCCACGCCGTCGGCCACCGAGCCGAAAGCGTCTCGACTCGTCCACCTTTCGGTTCCGTCACGGCACCGGTCGCGTTCTGATGTATGTGGCGCTCGCCGTCGCGGCGGCACAGTTGCTGTGGATTCAGGGATTCGATGCGCCGAGGTTGTCGGCCGAGTCGGCGTCGCAACGCACCACAACTCTCGTCGATCCGGCGATGCGTGGATCCATCCTGGACCGCAACGGCAATCCGATCGCCTTCACGATGGAGGCCAAAGCGCTGACGTTCCAACCGGTTCGGGTTCGCAAGGAACTCGACGAGGCGAGGGCGAAGGACCCCACCGAGCCGGAGACCGAGCAGTACCTCGAGGACATCGCGGCCCGCATCCACAGCGATCTCGGCGATGTGATCAGCGAGAAGGACCTGCTCGCGAAGCTGAAGAGCAACGACGAATTCACCTACCTCGCCCGCGGTGTGGACGCCACCGTGGCGTCGAAGATCAGCAAGGATTTCAAGCAGGTCGGACTCGAGCGTCAGGACATCCGTGAGTACCCGGGCGGATCGCTGGCCGGGAACATCGTCGGTGCCACCGGATGGGACGGACACGGTCTGCTCGGTCTGGAGGATTCGCTCGACGCGACCCTGGCCGGAACCGACGGTTCGCAGACCTACGACCGCGGATCCGACGGTGCCGTCATTCCAGGAAGCTGGCGGGACAAGCAGCCGGCGGTCAACGGTTCGAGTGTCGAACTGACCATCGACGCAGATCTGCAGTACTACGTGCAACAGCAGGTGCAGTTGGCGAAGGACCTGTCGGGAGCGAAGAACGCCTCGGCGTACGTGCAGGATTCGCACACCGGCGAGGTGCTCGCCATGTCGAACGACAACACCTTCAACCCCGGTATCGGAGTCGGCAACAACGAGCGCACCAAGGAAATGGGCAATCTGCCCGTCACCACGCCGTTCGAGCCCGGTTCGGTGAACAAGATCATCACCGCGGCCGCAGCCATCGAGTACGGACTCACCACACCCGACGAGGTGCTGCAGGTACCGGGCAGCATCTTCATGTCCGGCGTGTCGGTCAAGGACGCATGGGACCACGGCGTCGTGCCGTACACGACGACCGGGGTGTTCGGTAAGTCCTCCAACGTCGGCACCCTCATGCTGGCGCAGCGCGTCGGTGAGGATCGCTACGCGGACATGCTCACCAAGTTCGGTCTCGGCCAACGCAGCGACGTCGGTCTGCCCGGCGAGAGCGCGGGAAATGTACCGAGCCGTGATCAGTGGTCGGGTGGAACGTTCGCCAACCTCCCCATCGGTCAGGGCCTGTCCATGACGCTGTTGCAGATGACCGGGATGTATCAGGCCATCGCCAACGACGGGGTTCGCATCCCGCCGCGGATCGTCGAAGCGACAGTGGACGCCAACGGTCAGCGAACCGAGACCCAGCAGCCCGACGGGGTGTACGTGGTCAGTCCCGATACCGCGAAGACCGTCCGCAACATGTTCCGATCCGTCACCCAGGACGACACCGGGAACCAGCGCGGTACCGGAGTGGCCGCGGGGGTCGAGGGATACCAGATCAGCGGCAAGACAGGTACGGCTCAGCAGGTCGATCCCGAGTGCAAGTGCTACTCGAACTCGAACTACTGGATCACGTTCGCCGGCATCGCGCCCGCCGACGATCCCCGCTACGTGATCGGGATCATGCTCGACGCCCCGACCCGCAGCGCCGACGGTTCGGGCGGCCAGTCGGCAGCACCGCTGTTCCACAACATCGCCAGCTGGATGCTGCAGCGCGACAGCGTGCCGATGTCCGCGGACCCCGGACCCAAGCTGGTTCTGCAGGCGGACTGAGATCCCGACCCGCCGGTCCTCGTAGTCGGGGCGGCGACATCACGATCCCGGACGCCGGTAATCTGACACATCGGCTCGGGCGTCTTCGTTCGTCTGCCGCCGCGGCGTTATCGAGCCGCGGCGGGCGCGTGGCCGGCAGTAGAGAGGAAGGGAGCAGGAGTGACTGTGTCATCGGATTCACAACCGGCTCCGGGTTCACGTCCGGCGCATCCACCGCACACCGAAGTACGGGAGGTGGCGTCCGCGGTCGGTGCAACGATCGGCGAGGCCGATCCCGCCGGTGTGAGCGTGACCGGTATCGATCTGCGTGCACAGTCCGTTCTTCCCGGCGATCTCTTCGCCGCACTGCCCGGATCGTCTCGACACGGTGCCGAGTTCGTCGCCGACGCAGTCGAGCGGGGTGCCGTGGCAGTGTTCACCGATCCGGCCGGACTCGAGATCGTGCGGAGAGCGCTCGCAGGCACGGGTCGACAGGTTCCGGTTCTGGTGCACGAGCGTCCACGCCAGGTGTTGGGTGCTGTCTCCGCTCTCGTGTACGGCAACCCCTCGTCGAAGATGACCGTCATCGGTATCACCGGTACCTCGGGGAAGACGACGACGTCGTATCTGCTCGAAGCCGGCCTGACTGCTGCAGGTCGTCGATGCGGTCTGATCGGCACCATCGAGACACGTGTTCTGGGCCGGCATGTACCGAGCGCGCTCACCACGCCCGAGGCCCCGCAACTGCACGCTCTCTTCGCCGTCATGGTCGAAGAGGGTGTCGACACGGTGGTGATGGAGGTGTCCTCCCATGCGTTGTCCCTCGGCCGGGTCGACGGCACCTGCTTCGCGATCGGTGCGTTCACCAATCTCTCCCAGGATCACCTCGATTTTCACGACTCTCTCGAGGACTACTTCTCGGCCAAGAGTCGGTTGTTCGCAGCCGACTCGGCGGTTCGTGCCGGAACCGCCGTCGTCTGTGTCGACGACGCGTGGGGCGTGCGGATGGCGGACATCGCTCGATCGGCCGGGTCGGCCGTGGTGACGGCGTCGACCGGTGCCGATTCGCAGTGGACGGTCTCGGATTGGGCCAAGCACGACGACGGCACCCAGTCGTTCACGGTCGCCGATCCGCAGGGTGCGTCGCTGCCGGTCTCGGTTCGGTTGCCGGGTCGCTACAACGTCGCTAACACCGTGCTGGCGTTGGCGACCTGCGCGGCGGCCGGGGCCGACGTGCGCAAGGCCGTGACCGGGGTCGCGACGGTCGACGTGCCGGGCCGCGTACAGCGGATCGACCGTGGACAGAACTTCCTGGCGGTGGTCGATTACGCGCACAAGCCTGCGGCCGTCGAGGCTGTGCTGGCGACGTTGCGCGAATCCTCGCGTGGACGAATCGCGGTGGTGCTCGGAGCAGGTGGCGACCGCGACACCGCGAAGCGTCCCCTGATGGGTGCCGCCGGAGCGCGCGGCGCAGAGCTCCTGGTGGTGACCGACGACAACCCGCGCAGCGAGGATCCGGCCATCATTCGGCAGGCCGTCGAGGACGGCGCATTGTCGGTGCCGGACGAGGCCCGCGGTGAAGTACGAAACGTGGCAGGCCGCGCGGCGGCGATCGAACAGGCCGTGGCGTGGGCACGCGAAGGGGATGTTGTGTTGATCGCAGGTAAAGGGCACGAGACCGGACAAGAGGTAGCGGGTGTGAAGCATCCGTTCGACGATCGAGTGATACTCGCCTCGGCCATCGATGCGCGTCGGGTCGGCACGAGCGCGGGCGTACGGTGATCCCCCTCTCGATCGACCGCATCGCCGAGATCGTCGGAGGCACGGTGCACGATGTGCCGGATCCGTCGGTCGTGGTGCCAGGACCGGTGGAGTTCGACTCCCGCAAGGTCACCCCCGGCAGCATTTTCCTCGCCCTACCCGGTGCGAAGGTGGACGGTCACGACCATGCCGCCGCCGCGGTTGCCGCAGGTGCGGCGCTGGTACTGGCCGCGCGTCCGGTGGGCGTACCGGCCGTGGTCGTCAGTCCGGTCCCGCACGAGAGCCGCGCGATGGCACTCGAGAACGACCCGGACGGCTCCGGTTCGGCAGTGCTGTCCGCGCTCGGCGCTCTGGCCCGGGCCTCGGTGCTCGAGTTGACGGCCCAGCACGGCCTGACCGTCGTCGGTGTGACGGGATCCTCCGGGAAGACCTCCACCAAGGACCTGATCTCTGCGGTCCTCGAGCCTCTGGGCTCGGTGGTGGCACCGCCCGGATCGTTCAACAACGAATTGGGACATCCGTGGACGGCGCTGCGAGCGGATGCCGACACCGATTTCCTCTGTCTGGAGTTGTCCGCCCGAGGAATCGGCCACATCGCCGAACTCGCCACGCTCGCACCGCCCCGGATCGGGGTGGTCCTGAACGTCGGAACCGCGCACCTGGGCGAGTTCGGCTCGCGCGCGGCCATCGCGCTGGCGAAGGGCGAGCTCGTCGAGGCGCTGCCGAGTGCCGCCGACGGGGGAGTGGCGATCCTCAACATCGACGATCGCCTCGTCGCCGAAATGGTCACGCGTACAACGGCTGCCGTCGTCACGGTCGGGCGCAACGCAGATGCCGACATCAGAGCCCTCGACGTGCAGGTCGACACCGACGCCCGGGCGTCGTTCACGCTCGAATGCGCAGCGGGTTCGGTACCGATCACCCTGGCGGTGCACGGTGAGCATCAGGTCGGCAACGCCCTCGCGGCAGCGGCCGTCGCCCTCGAGTGCGGAGCAACGCTGACGCAGGTTGCCCAGGCGCTCGGGGCCGCCGCACCGACGTCGATCAGGCGGATGGACGTGCGCACCCGCGCCGACGGCGTCACCGTCGTCAACGACTCGTACAACGCCAACCCCGATTCGATGCGCGCCGCACTCAAGGCACTGGTGTCGATGTCGCGTCGCGACGACGGGCCGAAGCGCCGCAGCTGGGCGGTGCTGGGAGAGATGGGCGAGCTGGGTTCGGACTCTGTGGTCGAGCACGACGCGATCGGCCGCCTCGCCGTCCGCCTCGATGTCGACCGTCTGATCATCGTCGACTCCGGCCGTCCCACCCGGGCGTTGCACCAGGGTGCCGTCATGGAGGGTTCGTGGGGCGAGGAATCGATGCTGGTGCCCGACCGTGAAACGGCGATCGCAGTACTGCACGAGGAAGTGCGTCCCGGCGACATCGTGCTGGTGAAGGCCTCGCAGTCCGGGGCGATGTGGACCGTCGCAGACGCCCTGCTGGCCGATGCGTCGAGCGCCACCGCGGAGGGTGAGCAGTGAGGCAGATCCTCTTCGCCGGAGGCATCGCGCTCGCGGTCGCGATCCTCCTGACCCCGGTGCTGATCAAGACCTTCTCGAAACAGGGCTTCGGCCAGGAGATTCGAGTGGAGGGCCCGGCGAGTCACCAGTCCAAGCGGGGCACACCGACAATGGGCGGCGTCGCAATTCTGGTCGGCATCTGGGCCGGCTACTGGGGCTCGCACCTGATCGGTATCGGCTACGACGCAGACGGTCCGTCGGCCTCGGCCCTGCTCGTCCTCGGCCTGACCACGGTGCTCGGTCTCGTCGGCTTTCTCGACGACTTCATCAAGATCCGCAAGCAGCGCAACCTGGGTCTGAACGCCACCGGTAAGTACGTCGGTCAGATAACGGCAGCCGTGCTGTTCGCGATCCTGGTGTTGCAGTTCCGCAGCGAGAGTGGGCTCACTCCTGGCAGCACCCAACTGTCGTATGTACGCGACATCGCCACCTGGTCGATGTCCGCGGTGGTCTTCGTGTTCTTCGTCTGCCTGCTCGTGATCGCATGGTCCAACTCGGTCAACCTCACCGACGGCCTGGACGGCCTCGCAGCCGGGTCGATGACACTGGTGCTCGGTGCCTACACCGTCATCACCTTCTGGCAGTACCGCCAGGCGTGCGCAGGCCCCGCAGGGCCTGCCCCCGGCTGCTACGACGTCCGAGATCCCCTCGACCTGGCTCTGGTCTGCGCTTCGGCAGCGGGAGCCTGCATCGGCTTCCTGTGGTGGAACGCCGCGCCTGCCAAGATCTTCATGGGCGACACCGGATCCCTGGCCCTCGGCGGTCTGATCGCGGGCCTGTCGGTGGTGACCAAGACCGAACTGATCATGGTGGTCATCGGTGCGCTGTTCGTCGCCGAGGCCGCATCGGTCGTCATCCAGGTCGCGGTGTTCCGATCCAGTCGCCGACGCGTGTTCCGCATGGCACCGTTCCATCATCACTTCGAGTTGGCCGGATGGGCCGAGACGACGGTGATCATCCGGTTCTGGTTGCTGGCCGCCATCGCGTCGGCCGTCGGACTCGCCCTGTTCTACAGCGAGTATCTCGCTGCTGTCGGCGGATAGGGCATGGCCGAATCTCCGCACGACGCTAGGAACGACCTGACCTGGTTGCGCGGCAGTTCGGTGCTGGTCACCGGTGCCCGCATCTCGGGACTGGCCGTCGTGCAACCGTTGCTCGCTCTCGGTGCCGTCGTCACCGTCACCGACTCGAATCGTGCCGCGCTGGACGAGGCGTCGAACTCCGGTGCTGCCGTGGTGCTGCAGGACGACCTGCTCGTCGATCCGGCGGCGCTCGCCGCGTTTTCGCTGGTCGTCACCAGCCCCGGCTTTCGTCCCGACTCTCCGGTGTTGGCCGCTGCCACGGAGCAGGGCATTCCGGTGTGGGGCGATGTCGAGTTGTCCTGGCACGTGGACCGGGCCGAGGTGTACGGACCCCGAACTCGCTGGCTGGTGGTCACCGGCACCAACGGAAAGACGACCACCACCTCGATGCTGGCGTCGATACTCGACGCCGCGGGCATCGCATCGGTGGCCTGCGGCAACATCGGACTCCCCATCGCCGACGCGTTGCGCGGTACCCCGCATCCGAGTGTGCTCGCCGTGGAGTTGTCGTCGTTCCAGTTGTTCTGGGCTCCGTCGGTGCGTCCGGCGGCGGGGGTGGTGCTCAACATCGCCGAGGACCATCTCGACTGGCACGGCGGTATGGACGGATATGTCCAGGCCAAGGCTCGTGCGTTGAGTGGCGATGTCGCGGTGGTCGGTCTCGACGACTCGAGGGCGGCGAGTCTCGCTGCCGGATCGCCCGCAGCCACCGTCGTCGGGTTTCGGTTGGGTGAGCCGGCCTCGGGTGAGCTGGGAGTGCGGGCAGGGATGCTCGTGGACGACGCCTTCGGTGCGAACGTCGAGTTTCTCGCTGCGGAGGACGTGGAGCCGAGCGGCCCGTCCGGCATTCTCGATGCGCTCGCGGCAGGCGCGCTGGCTCGTTCGATCGGGGTGGAGGCCGACGCTGTTCGGGTGGGGCTGCAGACCTATCGGGTGGGTCCGCATCGTGCGGCGGTGGTGCGCGAGCTCGGCGGGGTGACGTTCATCGACGACTCGAAGGCGACCAACCCGCACGCCGCTCGCTCCTCGATCTCGGCGCACGATCGCGTCGTGTGGATCGCGGGTGGGTTGCTGAAGGGTGCGGTGATCGACGATCTGGTGGTCGAGATCGCCGATCGTCTCGTGGCTGCGGTCGTTCTCGGGCGCGATGGGATGCAGATCGCAGAGGCTTTGGCGCGACACGCGCCCGATGTTCCGGTCGTCAGGCTCCCTTCGGGAGACGATGCTGGTGTGACTCATGGTGCTGAAGATGCTGATGCGGTGATGCGGGCGGTCGTGGCCCATGCGGCCGAACTCGCCGCGCCGGGGGATACGGTCCTGCTGGCCCCGGCCGCCGCGTCACTGGACATGTTCGCCGACTACGGCCACCGCGGCCGCAGCTTCGCCGAGTCGGTCCAGCGCCTCGAGGCCACCGACATCGGATCGTCGCGATCGTGACTGCCGCCGGTCATCCGCCGCGTCCACCTCGCCGCACCGCCGCTCCACGCACCCGAATCGGCCTGTGGTTCGGCCGACCGCTCGCGTCCTTCCACCTCGTCGTCACGATCGCGGTACTGCTCACGGTGTTGGGCCTGGTGATGGTGCTGTCGGCGTCGTCCGCCGAGTCCTTCGCAGCCGATGAGTCCGGGTACGCGCTCTTCACCCAGCAGCTGATCGGTGTCGCGCTGGGAGTCGTGGCGTTCTACGTCGCTCTCCGGCTGCCGGTTCGCTACCTCAGGAAGCTGTCGTTTCCGCTGTTCCTGGTTTCGATCACCATGTTGATGTTGGTGCTCATTCCCGGAATCGGTGCCGAACGCCAAGGTGCGCGCCGCTGGTTCGACTTCGGCGTCGTGTCCTTCCAGCCGTCCGAGCTGGCCAAGGTCGCGCTGGTTCTGTGGGGCGCACACCTGTTGGCCTCGCGGCGCAGCGAGCACGGCAACATCAAATCGCTGCTGGTGCCGCTGTTGCCTGCAGGTCTGCTGATGTGTCTGCTCGTCGTGCTGCAGCCGAACCTCAGTACCGCCATCGCCCTGGGCATCATCCTGGTGGCGCTGCTGTGGTTCGCCGGCCTCAACGCTCGGCTGTTCGGTGCGGTGCTGATGACCGGTCTGGCGTTGGCGACCGTGCTCGCGTTCACCGCCGGTTACCGATCCAATCGCGTCAAGGCCTGGCTCAACCCGGGTGAGGACACCCAGGGCCTGTCATATCAGTCCACCCAGGCGAAATACTCTCTCGCCGACGGCGGAATGTTCGGTCGCGGGCTCGGGCAGAGCCGCGCGAAGTGGAGCTACCTGCCCAACGCGCACAACGACTTCATCTTCGCCATCATCGGCGAGGAACTCGGAATGATCGGCTGCCTCGCAGTCATCGGATTGTTCGGCCTCTTCGTCTACACCGGCCTGCGCATCGCCATGCGTTCGGTCGATCCGTTCCTGCGGCTGTTGACCGCAGGTGCCACGTGCTGGGTGTTCGGCCAGGCCATGATCAACATCGGCTACGTCGTCGGGTTGCTGCCGGTGACCGGTCTGCAGCTGCCCCTGGTGTCCTACGGTGGCACCTCGACCGCGATCACGCTGCTGATGTTCGGCATCATCGCGAGCGCCGCCCGCCACGAACCCGAGGCGATCGCGGCCCTGCACGCAGGGCAGGAGGGCCGAATCGCGCGAGCTCTGAAGCTGCCGCTGCCCGCCGTGTTCTCGCCCAAGCGAGCCGCGATGGCGCGCTCGAAGTCCACTCGCCCCACACTGGCGGCGCAGGATCGCAAACGCCTAGAGTCCCGTAAGGGCAAGGGCAGTGACGCACGGACAGCGCGGGCTGCCGAGCCCGGCCGTGCCCGCACGCGCGTCTCCAGTTCCCGGACCGACGCGATGTCGCCCACATCGGCTGCGTACCGGAGCGACGCTCCCCGCGGTAACGCCCGCGGCAACCCCCGTCGAAGCGATCCGGTCCGGCGAGAGCCCGCCGCAGGATCGCGATCGGCATACCGTCCGCGGCCGGAACCACAACCCGGTCGCCCTCCCGTCCGCTCGGGTGAGCGAGGATATCGACGGTGAAGCAGACATCTCGACCGATTTCCGTAGTGGTTGCCGGGGGCGGAACGGCCGGGCACATCGAGCCTGCGCTCGCTGTGGCCGACGCCTTGCGTGTCCTCGACCCCACCGTCACCGTCACCGCCCTCGGCAGCAGCCGGGGCCTCGAGACGACTCTCGTCCCGGCTCGCGGGTACGCACTCGAGCTCATTCCGCCCGTTCCGCTGCCTCGTAAGCCCACCGTCGACCTGCTCAAGTTGCCGCTGCGCGTCGTGCGATCGGTGCGCCGCACCCGAGAGATCTTCGCGGCCGTCGAGGCGGACGTGCTCGTCGGATTCGGCGGCTATGTCGCGTTACCGGCCTATCTCGCGGCCCGCGGTCGACTGTTCGGCCGTGGTGGCCGAATTCCCGTGGTCATCCACGAGGCCAACGCACGAGCGGGTATCGCCAACAAGGTCGGTGCCCGCTCGGCCGAGCGGGTACTCGCCGCGGTCGCGGGCTCGGGGATCGCCGCGCGCGGTGCTGCCGACGCCGACGTGATCGGAATTCCCGTGCGTCCCACCATCACCGGACTCGACCGGGCTGCCGTCCGCGCGGAGGCTCGCGCGCACTTCGGCCTGCCCGAGAACGGCCCGGTGCTGCTGGTGTTCGGCGGCTCACAGGGGGCCCGATCGCTCAACGACGCGGTGTCCGGAGCCTCGGCGGCTCTCGCCGATGCGGGAATCTCGGTTCTGCACGCCCACGGTCCGAAGAACTCGCTCGATGTCGAGCAGCGCAATCCGGCCGCGCCGTACGTCGCGCGCGCCTACATCGACCGGATGGATCTGGCGTACGCGGCCGCGGACCTCGCGATCTGTCGCTCCGGTGCCATGACGGTCGCCGAGGTTTCCGCGACCGGTCTGCCCGCCGTCTACGTGCCCCTGCCGCACGGCAACGGCGAGCAGGAACTCAACGCCCGTCCCGTGGTCGACGCCGGAGGTGGCATCCTGGTAGCCGATGCGACACTGACCGAGCAGTACGTGAGCGAGACAGTGGTCGCGCTGCTGGCCGACACCGAACGAATCGCCACCATGTCTCGTGCCGCCGCCGGTGCCGGGCACAAGGACGCAGCAGCTGCCGTCGCGCAGATCGTGCTCGATACCGCGCACGCGGCGCGGCGCTGAGCTGGGCGGCGTCGCGCATGAGAAGAGAACGAGGGAGACGTCCGCGTGACAACTGAGGGTGCGATGTCGGATCTGCCGGCAGAGCTCGAACGAGTACACATGGTGGGCATCGGTGGTGCCGGAATGTCCGGCATCGCGCGGATCCTGCTCGCTCGCGGGGGACAGGTGTCGGGTTCGGATGCCAAGGAATCGCGCGGCGTGCTCGCACTGCGCGCACGCGGCGCCCAGGTCCGCATCGGTCACGACGCCAGCGCCCTGGACATGATCGACGGCGGGCCCACCGTGGTCGTGACGACCCACGCCGCGATTCCCCAGACCAATCCCGAACTCGTCGAAGCTCGCGAACGCGGAATTCCGGTGGTGCTGCGACCGGCCGTGCTGTCTTCTCTCATGCAGGGATACCGCACGCTGTTGGTCTCGGGTACGCACGGAAAGACGTCCACGACCTCGATGCTGGTCGTCGCCCTGCAGCACTGCGGGTTCGATCCGTCGTTCGCCGTCGGGGGAGAGCTCAACGAAGCCGGGACCAACGCCCATCACGGCAGCGGCGACGTGTTCGTGGCCGAGGCGGACGAGAGCGACGGCTCGCTGCTGCAGTACACGGCCAACGTCATCATCGTGACCAACATCGAAGCCGATCATCTGGACTACTTCGGCACCACCGACGCCTACGTTCAGGTGTTCGACGACTTCGCTGCGCTCCTCGGTCCCGGCGGTGTGCTCGTGGCCTGCATGGACGACCCGGGTTCGGCGGCGCTGGCTCGACGCGTGGTCGAGCGGAACCTTCCCGGAGTCACGGTGCTGGGATACGGGTCCTCGGACGTCGACGCGGGGCCGGTCGCGATGGCCGTTCGACTGCTGGCGTGGGAGCCCGAGGACATCGGCGGCGTCGCGCAGTTGCAGATCGCAGGTGAGGACGCGGCGCGCACCGTACGGCTCGGCGTCCCCGGCCGGCACACTGCACTCAACGCTCTGGCGGCGTTCGTCGCGGCGCGCCAGGTCGGTGCCGGTGTCGAGGAATTGCTGGCCGGGCTCACCGGTTTCGGCGGCGTGCATCGACGCTTTCAGTTCACCGGGCGTGAGCACGGCGTCCGCGTGTTCGACGACTACGCGCACCACCCGACCGAGGTGCGTGCGGTGTTGACGGCCGCGCAGGCCCTCGTAGCAGGCCAGGATCGTTCGGGTGGCGAGCAGGGACGGGTGGTGGTGGTGTTTCAGCCGCACCTGTACTCGCGGACTGCGACGTTCGCCGAGGAGTTCGGTGCCGCGTTGTCGTTGGCCGACGAGATCGTCGTGCTCGACGTCTACGGCGCGCGAGAGGAGCCGTTGCCCGGTGTGACGGGGGCGCTGGTTGCCGCTTCGGTGACCAAGCCGGTGAACTATCAGCCGGATCTGTCGTTGGTGGCCAAGCAGGTCGCCCACCTGAGTGTGCCCGGCGATGTCGTCATCACCATGGGAGCCGGCGACGTGACGATGCTCGGCGGGCCGATTCTCGATGCGCTTCGCTCGAAGACCGATTTCGGTGCTGCGACCGGCCGCGGAGTACCGAAGGATCGGCCGTCGACGTGACCCGCCGCTCCGATCGAGTCCGTTCTTCGAGGTCGGGAACAGCTGCACGAGAGGGTGATTCGCCGTCCGCGGTCACCGACAAGCAAGCCCGCGCTCAGGCACGGGAAGAAGAGCGCGCCCGAGTGAAGCGGTCGCGTCGCAAAGCCGCGCTGATTGCGCTCGCCGTGGTGGTCGTCGTGGTGGGATCGGCTGCGCTGGTGTACTTCACGCCGCTGTTGTCCGTTCGCACCATCGCGGTCGCGGGGGCATCGTCGGTGTCCGAGCAGGAGATCCTCGATCGGCTGGACGTACCCGTCGGCCTTCCGCTGGTTCGGGTGGACACGGCGGGGGCGGCGCAGCGGGTGGCAACGATCCCGGCGCTGGCGACGGTCCGCGTGCAACGCCAGTATCCGTCCACCGTGCAGGTGACGGTCGAGGAGCGAGTTCCAGTGGCGTTCTTCGATTCTCCGGACGGCACCCATCTCCTGGACTCCACCGGCGTCGATTTCGCGATCGCGCCGCCACCGCCAGGGGTAGTACGTCTGGTGACCGACAATCCGGTGTTCGGTGATCCGGTGACGAAAGATGCACTGGCGGTTCTCGATACGTTGCCACCGCTGCTGCGCGATCAGGCCGCCGAGCTGCGGGCGAGCACGCTGTCCGACATCTCGATTCTGCTGCTCGACGGGCGCACCGTCGTGTGGGGCAGCAAGGACGACTCCGAGCGCAAGGGCGCGGTCGCGATCGCATTGCTGTCCCAACCCGGTCAGATCTTCGACGTGTCGAGTCCGGATCTGCCCACCACCAAATAGTTTCGACGCGCGGACCGGAATTTCTCGCGTGGCGTCGGCGCGCCTAATGGCGATAGTCGTCGGCGATGAATAGCGTTTCGACCAGTTCAGTACTTGACATAACTCTAAGCCTGTGGTTTAGGTTGAGGGTTTTCCACATTTCAGGCAACAATCCACGGAAGGCGAGAGCCCATGACGCCCCCGCACAACTACCTCGCCGTAATCAAGGTCGTCGGCATCGGCGGCGGCGGCGTGAACGCGGTCAACCGCATGATCGAACAGGGACTCAAGGGAGTCGAGTTCATCGCGGTCAACACCGACGCTCAGGCCTTGCTGATGAGTGACGCAGACGTCAAGCTCGACGTCGGCCGCGAACTGACCCGCGGACTCGGCGCAGGTGCCGATCCCGAGGTCGGCCGCCGCGCAGCAGACGATCACAAGGACGAGATCGAAGAGGTGCTCAAGGGTGCCGACATGGTGTTCGTCACCGCAGGCGAGGGCGGCGGCACCGGTACCGGTGGCGCTCCTGTCGTCGCCAACATCGCTCGCAAGCTCGGCGCACTGACCGTCGGTGTCGTCACCCGGCCGTTCTCTTTCGAGGGCAAGCGGCGCGGTGGACAGGCCGACACCGGCATCCAGCAGCTCCGCGAGTCCTGCGACACGCTCATCGTCATCCCGAACGACCGACTGCTCCAGCTCGGCGACGCGGCCGTCAGCCTCATGGACGCGTTCCGCAGCGCCGACGAAGTACTGCTCAACGGTGTCCAGGGCATCACCGACCTGATCACCACTCCCGGACTGATCAACGTCGACTTCGCCGACGTCAAGGGCGTCATGTCCGGCGCAGGCAGTGCACTGATGGGTATCGGATCCTCACGCGGTGAGGGTCGCGCGATCAAGGCGGCCGAATCGGCGATCAACTCGCCGCTGCTCGAAGCCTCGATGGAAGGTGCACGCGGAGTGCTGCTCTCCATCGCCGGTGGATCCGATCTCGGTCTGTTCGAGATCAACGAGGCCGCCTCGCTGGTGCAGGAAGCCGCACACATCGACGCCAACATCATCTTCGGCACCGTCATCGACGACTCGCTCGGCGACGAGGTCCGCGTGACCGTCATCGCCGCAGGCTTCGACGGCGGAACCCCGACGCGGCGTCCGGTCGAAGCTGCTACCTCCACCCGCGGCCCGATCGGATCGGCTCGCTCGGGCGAGGTGTCCTCCAAATCGACCGACAGTTCCGACGGTGCTGTGTTCCGCGACCCGGTCGGCGCGCCGAGTGGTAGCAGTCTGCCGCCGCTGAACTCGTCGAGCTCGTCCAACCGCGAATCGTCGAGCCGCGAATCCGCAGCCGGTTACGGTCGCGACTCGTCCGGCCAGGGCCGGGACTCGTCCGGACAGGGCCGCGAGTCCGTCGGTTCCGGCCGTCGCGTTCCGATCGCCGAGGACGAGGGCGAAGACGAAGTCGATGTGCCGTCCTTCATGCGGCGGTGAGTGACACCGCTTCCGCCGGTCCGTTTCGTGTCCGACGCGTCTCGACGACGCGGGCGGGCGGCGTCTCGGCACCGCCGTTCGACACGTTCAACCTGGGCGATCACGTAGGTGACGACCCCGCTTCGGTGGAAGCCAACCGTCGACGCCTCGGCGATCGACTGGGTATGGGACTCGAACGGCTCGTGTTCATGGAGCAGGTCCACGGACGCACCGTCACCGTGGTGGACGGTCCGGTGTCCGAGCCGGTGCCGATGACCGATGCGTTGGTGACGACGCAACGTGATCTCGGTCTGGTGGTGTTGACTGCCGATTGCGTGCCGGTCCTGCTCTCCGACGAGGAGGCAGGCGTGATCGCAGCGGTGCATGCAGGACGGGTCGGTGCCCGCATCGGCATCGTTCCCCGGGTGTTGGCCGCCATGGTCGAGCTCGGGGCGGTTCCGGCGCGGATCGGCGCATTTCTCGGTCCGGCGGCGAGCGGCCGACAGTACGAGGTGCCCGCCTCCATGCGAGCGGACGTCGACAAGCATCTCCCCGGCAGCGCGACGACCACGGTCCGCAACACGCCGGGGCTGGACATTCCCGCCGGTATCCGCGCTCAGCTGCTCGCCGCGGGAGTGTCCGGTGTCGCTCAGGATCCGCGGTGCACCATCGAGGACCGGGCCTTGTTCAGTCACCGTCGTGAAGGATCGACCGGCCGAATCGCCAGTGTCGTCTGGATGGACAGCACATCCCCCGGTGATCGGGCCGAAACGGCAGACCGGTGAACCGGCAGAAGAGGTTGTCATGAGCGAACCCACCGGCAGCGCGTCGGGCACCGACCGGGCGCAGGAGATCGAGACGGCGTTGACGTCGGTGCGCGAGCGGTTGCACCGCGCCTGTGTCGATGCGGGCCGGTCGCCCGCCGACGTGGCTCTGCTGCCGGTGACCAAGTTCTTCCCCGCCTCGGACGTGCGGGTTCTCTACGAACTGGGGTGCCGCGACTTCGGCGAGTCCCGAGAGCAGGACGCGTCGCCCAAGGTCGCCGAGACGGCCGAAGATTTCGTCGGCGATCCGCCTCGCTGGCACATGATCGGACACCTGCAGCGAAACAAGGCGAAGTCGGTTGCCGCGTGGGCGCACGCCATTCATTCCGTCGACAGTGCGCGGTTGGTGGCCGCACTGTCCAAGGCGACGACGGCGGCATTGGACGAGGGTGTGCGTCGGACCGAACTCGACGTGATCGTTCAGGTCAGTCTCGACGGGGATGTGCACCGCGGCGGCGTCGAACGCGACGAACTCCACGAGCTTGCCGACGCGGTGTCGAACGCGTCCGGGTTGCGTTTGGCGGGGTTGATGGCGGTGCCACCGCTCGGTGCCGATCCGGACGCCGCATTCGCCGATCTCGAGAGCCTGCACCGTCGGCTGACGGCCGATCATCCCGAAGCGCTCGAGCTGTCCGCAGGCATGACCGGAGACCTGGAAGCTGCTGTGCGGCACGGATCGACGTGCGTGCGTGTCGGTACCGCAATACTCGGCGCGCGGCCGATAACCTCGCAATAACAGTCCATGGATCACATCAGTCACAACAGACACTTGCGAACCTGGAGATGGACAGTAGACACACCGCCACGGAAGGCAGAACGATGAGCACCCTGCACAAGTTCAAGGCGTACTTCGGCATGGTTCCGCTCGCGGACTACGAGGACGACTACCTCGACGATCCGGACACGCGACGCAGTTCCCGTGGTGGTCGTGACACCTACGACGACATGGATGAGCGTGAATTCGTGAAGCCGTCGTTCGGTGGATCTCGGCACGCGCAGGTCGAGGACGACTACGACGACTACGAGGCCCCGCGTCCGGCGACGCTGGCCCCGATCGGCGGACGAGGACGTGGCGCGGCACCGACCACGCGAGGTGCAGCAACCAGGGGAGCGTTGGCCATGGACACTCGGATGGACGTGCGTGCGGAGACGCGACGCAGCCCTATCGCGGACGACGGCGGCCCGCTCTCGAAGATCACCACGCTGCGACCGCGTGACTACAGCGAGGCGCGCACCATCGGTGAGCGTTTCCGCGACGGCACTCCGGTCATCATGGACCTGGTCGAGATGAGCAACGCCGACGCCAAGCGCCTGGTCGATTTCGCGGCCGGGCTCGCCTTCGCGCTGCGCGGTTCCTTCGACAAGGTGGCGACCAAGGTATTCCTGCTCTCGCCGGCCGACGTCGACGTCTCGCCGCAGGAGCGCAGGCGGATCGCCGAGACCGGCTTCTACAGTCAGCAGTGAGAGATTCGCTGTTCGGGGCGGTAGTGCAGGGCTGTGACCAGCGCGCTTTGCTCAGCCCGTCGAATTCAGGCAGAGTATAGCCGTGATCGTGTTCACGGTGATCAACATCGTATTGTTTCTTTTTTGGCTCCTTCTCATCGGTCGAATCATCGTCGAGTTCATCAGAACTTTCGCGAGAGATTGGCAACCGACCGGGTTGGTCGTCATCGTGCTCGAGGCGATCTTCACGGTCACCGACCCGCCGGTGAAGTTCCTCCGCAGGATAATTCCGCCGCTCAACCTCGGCGGAGTGCGACTGGACCTGTCCATCATGGTCCTGCTGTTCGTCGTCTTCATCGCGTGGAATGTGACCAGCGGTCTCGCGGCCTGAGATCGCAGACGAAATGTTAGAACGCGGGACCCAGCGCATGCTGCGTGTCCTGTGTGACAGAATGGACGCCAGTTACAGTTTGATTGTTCTGCACTCGCGCGGAATGGCATATAACTGAATGCTTGCTCTACCGCCCCAAGACGCGTGAAGGGATCCTTCCATGCCGCTGACTCCAGCTGATGTGCACAATGTCGCGTTCAGCAAGCCGCCCATCGGTAAGCGTGGTTACAACGAAGACGAGGTCGACGCTTTTCTCGACCTCGTCGAGCAAGAGTTGTCGCGACTGATCGAAGAGAACGCCGACCTCCGCCAGCGGGTCGGTGAGCTCGACCAGGAGCTTGCGGACGCCAAGAACGCTTCGCGGCAGAGCCCGCAGGCGGCTCAGGTCGCGGCACCGAAGGCCGAGCCACAGCGCCCGGTGGATCCCCCCAAGCCACCGCCCGTCGCGGCCCAGCCCGCTCCGGTCGCACCCGTTGCGGCGGCCCCGCAGCAGAGCGGCGACTCCAACATGCAGGCCGCCAAGATTCTGGGCCTCGCTCAGGAGATGGCCGATCGTCTCACCGGTGATGCCAAGTCGGAGTCTGAGCAGCTGCTCGGCAACGCGCGCACCAACGCCGAGCGTTTGGTCTCGGATGCCCGCACGCGTTCGGAGTCGATGATGTCCGAGGCTCGGCAGAAGTCCGAGTCGCTGCTGTC
>NZ_LVCU01000417.1:0-7275 GCF_001647185.1 Rhodococcus sp. EPR-147 | reverse complement strand
CCGAGATCATGGCGACGATCAACCAGCAGCGTTCGGTCCTCGAAGGTCGCATCGAGCAGCTCAAGACGTTCGAGCGCGAGTACCGCGTGCGGCTCAAGTCCTACCTGGAATCGCAGCTCGAAGAGCTCGAGAACCGTTCCTCGGCGCTGCCGGTGGACAACGGGCAGGACAACTTCAACCAGGACAGCCAGTCGTCGGGGTACAGCCAGTCGTACGCCAAGGGCAACTGACGCAGGAGTTCGTGTCGATGCTGCCGAACACGGCAGCATCGCACCCTGACGTCGCGTCGAACGGTGAGCGAGGAATCACGTGCTGGTCCTGACTCTCGGCGCAGCGGCTATCGGCTTCGGCTTTCTAATTCTTGCGTTGATGACGGGGTCGGTCGTGTGGGCGTGGGCCTGCATCGTCGTGTGTATCGTGGGAGCAGTTCTGCTACTTGTCGGTGCACTGACGGGCAAACGACCACCGCCGGAACCCGACAAGTAATATGTGCTGATTTCCCCAGTTGTTTCAGGCGTCGATCCGGCTATCACCGGGGAGCTTTCGGAAGAACGACTCGGTTCGATGGGCAACCACCTCGAATCGACGTCCAGTAGAACCGAACGGGTGAGCCCGTCACAGCTCACGTGAAGAGGCTCGCTCCGGCGACAGTGTCGTCGGAGCCGAGCAAGCGGGGTGGTACCGCGGTATCCGACGTCCCGATCGTCGAATGTCGTCCCCGTGCCAACAGGTGTCGCGTCCAGTACGCGTCCGGCACGGAGGAGACAGATATGGCAGATGCGAGCGCACGTCCGAAGAATGCGTCCTACCCGCTGGTCGATCTGGCCGAGGGCCGATCGGGCAGTGTCCCGTTCCCCGATCTCGAGCGCATCGTGCTGCACGAGTGGGCCGAGGACGGCACCTTCCGAGCCAGCATCGACAATCGAGCGGGTGCCGAGGAATTCGTCTTCTACGACGGCCCTCCCTTCGCGAACGGTCTGCCGCACTACGGCCACCTCCTCACCGGTTACGTCAAGGACGTTGTCCCGCGATTCCAGACGATGCGGGGCAAGAAGGTCGAGCGCCGCTTCGGCTGGGACTGCCACGGTCTGCCCGCAGAGCTGGAAGCGGAGAAGCAACTCGGTATCAAGGACAAGTCCGAGATCGACGAGATGGGCCTGGCGAAGTTCAACGCCTACTGCAAGCAGTCGGTGCTCCAGTACACCGACGAGTGGCGGGACTACGTCACTCGGCAGGCGCGGTGGGTCGACTTCGACAACGACTACAAGACCCTCGACGTCGACTTCATGGAGTCCGTCATGTGGGCATTCAAGACGCTGCACGACAAGGGCCTGATCTACCAGGGCTACCGAGTTCTGCCGTACAGCTGGTACGAGCAGACGCCCCTGTCCAATCAGGAGACCCGCCTCGACGACGCGTACAAGATGCGTCAGGATCCCGCGGTCACCGTCACGATGCCGTTGACGGCTCCCGGCTCGCCCCTGGACGGCGCGAACGCGTTGATCTGGACCACCACGCCGTGGACCCTGCCGTCGAACCTGGCGATCGCGGTGCATCCCGAGGTGCACTACGTGCAGGTGCGAGGCACCGACGGTGAGCGTTACGTGCTTGCCGCTGCGCGTCTTTCGCACTACGCGAAGGAACTGGGGGAGGAGCCGGAGGTGCTCTCGGAGCACACCGGTACCGAGTTGGTCGGATTGTCCTACACACCGCCGTACGATTTCTTCCTCGGTCACGAGAACTCGCACCGCGTGCTGCAAGCCGACTACGTCACCACGGATTCGGGCACCGGAATCGTCCACCTCGCACCGGCTTTCGGTGAGGAGGACATGGACGTCGCCACCGCGAACGGCATCGAGGTGGTGCAACCGCTCGACGCAGGCGGCAAGTTCACCTCGCTGGTGCCGCCGTACGAGGGCCTGATGGTGTTCGACGCCAATCCGGTGATAATCAAGGATCTGAAGGCCTCGGGTCGGTTGTTGCGGCACGAGACCATCGAGCACTCGTACCCACACAGCTGGCGCAGTGGTCAGCCACTGATCTACATGGCTGTGCCGTCGTGGTTCGTCGCGGTGACCAAGTTCCGTGATCGGATGGTCGAGCTGAACCAGGAGATCACCTGGGTTCCCGAGCACATCAAGGACGGCCAGTTCGGCAAGTGGCTCGAAGGTGCACGCGACTGGAACATCAGCCGAAACCGATACTGGGGCAGCCCGATTCCGGCGTGGACTTCCGACGACCCGGCGTACCCACGGCTGGATGTGTACGGCAGCCTGGACGAGCTCGAGCGTGACTTCGGTGTGCGGCCGACCGATCTGCACCGGCCCTACATCGACGATCTGACGCGTCCCAACCCGGACGACCCGACGGGTGAGTCCACGATGCGCCGCGTTCCCGAGGTGTTGGACTGCTGGTTCGAGTCCGGCTCGATGCCGTATGCGCAGGTGCACTTCCCGTTCGAGAACGAGGAGTGGTTCTCCACGCACAACCCGGGCGATTTCATCGTCGAGTACAACGGGCAGACACGCGGCTGGTTCTACACGTTGCATGTGCTGGCCACGGCCCTCTTCGATCGACCGGCGTTCAAAACTGTTGCTGCACACGGCATCGTGCTCGGTGACGACGGCCTGAAGATGAGCAAGTCCAAGGGCAACTACCCGGACGTCAAGGAGGTCTTCGACCGCGACGGCTCCGACGCCATGCGGTGGTTCCTGATGTCCTCACCGATCCTGCGCGGCGGCAACCTCATCGTCACCGAGCAGGGCATCCGCGAGGGCGTCCGCCAGGCGTTACTGCCGATCTGGAATGCGTGGAGCTTCCTTCAGCTCTACGCCTCGAAGCCCGGACAGTGGCGAACCGATTCGCCGCACGTGCTCGATCGTTACGTTCTGGCCAAGCTGTCGGCCACCCGCGACGCGATCACCGATGCGCTCGAGGGCAACGACATCGCCGGTGCCTGCGACGAGCTGCGCACGTTCTGCGATGCGTTGACCAATTGGTATGTGCGACGGTCGCGTTCGCGGTTCTGGAGCGAGGACGCCGACGCGATCGACACCCTGCACACCGTGCTCGAGGTGCTCACGCGCATCGCCGCCCCGCTGCTGCCCCTGATCAGCGAAGTGGTGTGGCGGGGCTTGACCGGTGGCCGCTCGGTGCACCTGACCGACTGGCCCGAGGCCGACGAACTGCCGTCGGATCCCGAACTCGTCGAGAGCATGGACGAGGTCCGCACCGTGTGCTCGACCGTTCTGGGTCTGCGCAAGGCACAGAACCTGCGCGTGCGGTTGCCGCTGCCCGAGGTGACCGTCGCGGCCGCCGATGCGGAGCGGCTGCGTCCGTTCGTCGACATCATCGCCGACGAGGTCAACGTCAAGAAGGTCGATCTGACCGAAGACGTTGCGGTACACGGAAAGTTCGAGCTCGTCGTCAACGCGCGTGCTGCGGGCCCGCGGATCGGCAAGGACGTCCAGACCGTCATCAAGGCCGTGAAGGCAGGCGATTGGTCCGAGGACGCGGACGGTGTGGTGAGCGCAGCAGGAATTGCGCTGCTGCCGGAGGAATTCACTCGCAGGCTCGTTGCCGCCGAGCCCGAATCGACGGCGCCGTTGCCCGGAAACGCCGGACTGGTCGTGCTCGATTCCGCCGTCACCGAGGAGCTCGAAGCCGAGGGCTGGGCCAAGGACCGCATCCGCGAACTGCAGGACGCGCGTCGCAATCACGGCTTCGAGGTCTCGGACCGCATCGACATCGTCATCGAGGTCCCCGAACATCGGCAGGCGTGGCTCGACACGCACCGCGATCTCATCGCCGGTGAGGTGCTCGCACTCTCGCTCGTCGACGGACGCGTCGGGGACGACGGCAGCGATCTTGGTGAGGGAGTGCGGGCAGCGATCACCAAGTCGTCATGATCGACGTCGACGGATCGGTCGTCGTGCCCACCGAGCAGTGGTCGGGTACGACACCCGACCGTGCGGCGCAGACGCTCGGCTTCACCGTCGATCTCGGCTGACCATGTCGAACATCGCCGACGACACTCTGCGGAGTCGCCGATGGGTGCTGCACCTGGACATGGACGCGTTCTTCGCATCCGCCGAACAGCTCACTCGCCCCACGTTGCGGGGCCGCCCGGTCCTCGTCGGCGGGGCGGGTGGGCGGGGAGTGGTGGCCGGTTGCAGCTACCAGGCGCGTGCCTTCGGGGCGCGTTCGGCCATGCCGATGCATCAGGCTCGCCGACTCGTCGGAGCCGGGGCCGTGGTGTTGCCACCGCGGTTCGTTCTCTACTCCGAGCTCAGCCGACGCGCTTTCGAGGCACTACGCGGACCCATGCCCGTTCTCGAACAACTCTCGATCGACGAGGCGTTCGGTGAGCCGCTCGAACTCGCCGGTGCGACGGTTCACGAGGTCGAGCAGTTCTGCGCGGGCCTGCGCGCACTGATACTCGCCGAGACCGGACTGGTCGCCTCGATCGGTGCCGGATCCGGAAAGCAGATTGCCAAGATCGCGTCGGGACTGGCCAAACCCGACGGCATCACCGTCGTCGCTCCGGGAATCCAGGCCGAGTTGATGGCGGCTCTGCCGGTTCGGAAATTGTGGGGGATCGGACCGGTGGCCGGAGAGCGCTTGCGACGCTTGGGGATCGACACCATCGGCAAGTTCGTGGCCACCCCGGAGTCCGAGGTGGCGTCGATTCTCGGGGCCACGATGGGGCCGAGCCTGCATCAGCTCGCACGCGGAATCGACAATCGCGTCGTGGCCGAGCGGGCCGAGGCCAAACAGGTCAGCGCCGAGACGACGTTCGCACAGGACCTGATCTCTCTCGCTCAGCTCCGCCCGGCCATCGAGTCCATCGTCGATTCGACGCATCGCCGGTTGCTGAAGGACGGTCGGGGTGCCAGGACGGTGGTACTGAAACTGCGCAAGTCCGACATGAGCATCATCACCCGATCGGCAACGTTGCCGTACGCGACGGTGGACAAGCAGACCATCGTGGCCACGGCGCAGCGACTTGCCGTCGATCCGGTCGACGTCGGTCCGATCAGGCTCGTCGGCGTCGGGCTGGCCGGGCTGTCGGCCGTGCGACAGGGTTCGCTGTTTCCCGAGCTGGAGTACGAGCCTGCCGCGGATGCGACCGAGGAGTCGCCCGCACCGATCGAGGCCGCCGCGGATGTCGTCGTCCCGGACGGTCCGCGGTGGCAACCGGGCATGGACGTCCGGCATCCCGACTTCGGTCACGGCTGGGTGCAGGGGGCCGGTCACTCGGTGGTGACCGTGCGATTCGAGACGCGAACCAGCGGGCCGGGAATCGCGCGCACCTTCGCCGAATCGGACGACAACCTGGTCGTTGCCGACGTTCTCGACAGCCTGAAGTGAGCTGTGGCGTCGCTGAGGAAACTCTGTGAGGTTTCACAGGTATGCCGATCGCGTTGTGACTCGGGCGTGTCGAGCTGACATAGTGGACCAGGTCCGAGACGACCCCATTCCAGACGACCGACGAGTCACAGAACGATCGAGACGTGACTCAGAGTGAAAAGGACAAGCACTTGAAGCTTCGCAACACCCGACGGGCAATGGTTGCCGGCATCGCCATCGCCGGAGCGCTCACCATGACCGCCTGCAGCTCCGGAGGCGACGAAGAGCCCACCGCGACGACGACGGCGGTCACAACTTCTGCCGCTGCCGCTCCCGACGCCGGTGCGTACCCGCCGGTGCCGACCGTGGAGGACCTCAACGCTCAGCTCGTACGCGGGCTCGACCCCAACGTTCCGGTCGAGGAGAAGGCCGCCCTGATCCAGGGTGCATCCGAGGATCCCGAACTGATCAACCAGGTCGCCGCCGCTGCCGTCGCCAACAACGCGCAGATCGAGATCACCAGCATCGACGATCTCGGCACCGGCGTCCTCAACGCGGGCATCACGATCACGCTCAACGGCCAGGCCAACCCCGGCACCTTCCAGTTCGTCCCCGAGGACGGCGTCTGGAAGCTCTCCAAGGACAACGCGTGCGGCATCGTCTCGCTCGCGCAGCTGACCAGCCCGGCGTGCCCCGCACCCTGAGTCCTGCCGATCGTCTCTGACCGACAAGAACACTGCCGGTGACATGTCCCCTCGGGGACGCGTCACCGGCAGTTTTTCGTGGGCCCGGCTCGATTCACATGCTCGGTGTCACCGATCGAATGCGTTCGACGGCAGCCTCGGCGACAGCGGTGACGGTCTCCGGTTCCAGGCCGGCCTGATCCGAGACGACGATCTGGACGACGGTCGAGTCGACCACGGCCACCACCACATCGGAGACCAAGGTGAACCCTTCACTGCTGGTGGTCAGGCGTACCGAGGCCGACGCGTCACCGACCGTCGACTGCTCCCGGCCCGCCAACGCGTAGTCGACGCTCACCCCGTCCGCATCCGTGCCGCTGAACGTCGTGCACCCCACCCACGCCTGCTGGATCGCCGTGAAGGCCTCGGCCGTGCCCGTATCGGGGTAACTCGCCGCGTCCTCGTCGATCGAGGAGAAGTTCGGTCCCGAGAAGCGGACGACTGCGTTCGACGCCGCACCGCCCCGCTGCTCCGAGATCGGTGCCAGTACCGCAGCGCACTCGGCAGGATCGGTACCGGACTCGTCGGGGGAGTCGTACTCGGGAGCCGGATCGAGACCGAGATCCTGAACGGGGTCGGGAATCGAGGAGAAGCCGTCCGGGAGGTCGCCGAGACCCAACATCGCTGCGGCGAGGACGCCGGAGTCGGTGATGGGGGCACCGAGCAAGGGATCGGGTGCGGGGACGGAGCTGGGCGCGGGTGCAGGGGTCGGGGCCGGCTCGTCTGCGCTGCACCCGGACGCGGCGACGCCGAGGACAGACAGCGCCGCCAGCAGCTGCGTCGCGGTCCGCCCGGTCATCGGGCGGCCCAGGTGATCGAATCTCCGACGGTCTGACGCAGCACGGTTGTGCTTTCGGGGTCGGTGTACATCTGCTCGCCACCTGCGGTGATCGATCCGCCGACGGGAAGTGGTCGGGTCAGATCGATCTCGAGCGTTCCCGAGCCGGTGAACGTGTACGTCTCGATATTGAGCGTCCCTGCGTCGTCGGGCAGGTTCCAGGTGGTCGATTCGGGCGTCTGGGTGATCGCGACGTCCAGGGTCGCTCGGTCACCGTCGAGTGCGCGCAGCGTGACCGTGGTGCGCTGGTTCAACGTGATGCCGCTCAGTACCTGTTGATCGACGGTCCATGTCGCGCCCACTCCCACCTCTGCTTCGGGGAAGTCGACGGAGCGGTACACCGCG
>NZ_LVCU01000416.1:0-6276 GCF_001647185.1 Rhodococcus sp. EPR-147 | reverse complement strand
GGCTGGAGAAGTCCTGTGGAGCCCCGTCGCTGATCTGCTGCGAGACGGTGGAGGTGGTGGTGAGGTCCACGTTCTGCTCGTTCGCGTCGGAGGTTTCGAAGGCCAGTACGCGTCGCGGCTCGGTGCCGGGGTCGACCACGGTGGTGGTCGTCGGCGTCACGGCGATCGTCACCTCGTTCGAGGACGCCGCCTGCTCGGGAGCGGGATCGGTGTCGGTGTCGGCGCTCGAACATCCGGCGACGAGAACCAGTGCACAGCAGGCAGCGAGGAAACCGGAGCGGACGGTGCCGGAGCGGACGGTGCGGAAACGATCGGTCGACTTCACGGCCACCAGGCTACTGACACCGCCCGTGGCGACCGGTGGTGCGCGGCACGGATGAGGACCCGCCGCCGTCCATACGCCATGATGGACAGGTGAGTGAAGACCGCGCCGACGATCCGCCAGCCGAGACGAGTAGTGTTCCGGCACCGAACGAGACCGCGGACTCGCAGGTGACCGATACCGACAGCGCCGCGAGTCGAGTTCCGAAGCCGCTCAAGACGCGGTTGCTGGTCGCGATCGCGGCCGTGATTCTGCTGTTCGACCTCGTGACCAAGATCGTGGTGGTGCACTACGTCAAGCCCGGCAACCCGATTTCGATCGTCGGAGACGTCGTGACGTTGCGGCTGGTGCGTAATCCCGGTGCGGCGTTCTCGATGGCCACCGGCATGACCTGGTTGCTCACGGTCGTGGCAGTCGCGGTCGTCATCGGAGTGATCAAGATCGGTCGGACGCTGCGATCGCCGTGGTGGGCACTGGGATTGGGTCTGGTTCTCGGCGGCGCGCTCGGCAACCTGATCGACCGATTCTTCCGTGCCCCGGGTCCGTTCCAGGGACACGTCGTCGACTTCGTGTCGGTGGGCTGGTGGCCGGTGTTCAACGTTGCCGATTCGTCCATCGTCTGTGGTGCGATCCTCCTCGTCGTCCTGAGCCTGTTCGGGTTCGAGCCGAACGGTGAACGGGTGACCAAGGCGAACTCCGATGCCGCAGCCGAGGCCGACAAGTGAGGGAATCGCGCTCGATGCCGGTGCCCGACGGTCTGGACGGAATGAGGGTGGACGCCGGTCTCGCTCGGTTGCTCGGGCTCTCGCGTACCGTCGCCGCGGCGCTGGCCGAGGAGGGCTCGGTTCTGGTCGATGCCGGTGCCGTCGGCAAGTCCGATCGGTTGGCCGCTGGGTCGTGGCTCGAAGTGACGCTGCCCGAGCCGGCCCGTGAGTTGACGATCGAGGCGGAGCCGGTCGAGGGGATGGACATCCTCTACGCCGACGACGACATCGTGGCCGTGGACAAGCCCGTCGGGGTCGCCGCGCATGCCAGCGTCGGCTGGACCGGACCCACCGTCATCGGCGGTCTCGCGGCCGCCGGTTTCCGAATTTCGACCTCCGGTGCGCACGAGCGTCAGGGCATCGTGCACCGCCTCGACGTCGGCACGTCCGGGGTCATGGTGGACGCCACGTCCGAGCGGGCGTACACCGTGCTCAAGCGGGCGTTCAAGGCGCGCACGATCGACAAGCGCTACCACGCACTGGTGCAGGGGCATCCGGATCCGAGCAGTGGAACGATCGATGCCCCGATCGGTCGACACGGCAGCAACGACTGGAAGTTCGCCGTCCGTGCCGACGGCAAGCCCAGCGTCACCCACTACGACACGGTCGAGGCGTTCCAGGCCGCGAGCCTGCTGGACGTGCACCTGGAAACCGGTCGCACGCACCAGATTCGGGTGCACTTCTCGGCTCTGCGTCATCCGTGCTGCGGCGATCTGACCTACGGTGCCGATCCGCGGCTGGCCGAACGGTTGGGCCTGGAGCGGCAGTGGCTGCATGCGCGGTCGCTCGGCTTCGCGCATCCGTCCGACGGCCGCTGGGTGGAGATCGAGAGCAAGTATCCGGCCGACCTCGAGCACGCACTCGAGGTGCTTCGGAAGGCGTGATGCGCACCAGGGGAGTGCTGGGCGGTGTCGTCACCGCTGCACTCGTGTTCGTGGCGCTCGCGGTGATCGGGCACCTCAACCCGGTACGACAGCTGGGTGTGGGCACCGACCGGCTCGGCCCGGACAGCGGCGAGCAGGTGATCGATTACCTGGCCCGCGCCGAGGCGAGCCTGCGCAGCGACAACACCGAACCTCGGTGGGGATCGGTTTCGTTCGATCGCGAACTCACCGCCCAACAGGCCTATGCCGTCGCCGACGGGATTCGTATCTCGCAGGTGCTTTTGCGTGTTCCGCTCGATCGTGTGCAGACCCCGATACTGACCGTCGGCGTGCCGGGCAGCGAACGCTCGGTACTGAATTCGACCGCGCGGGCAGCGAGCCTGGCGACCGAATCGTTCGGGGCGGGGGACCGGCAGGCGCAGATCGCCGCAGTCTCGCAGCAACGTCTGCTCGACGGGTGTGCGTGTGTGGTGACGTTGGTGGTGCGCGCGACCCCAGCCGAGTTGAGCGAGCTGGCCGGCCGCGCCGATGTGCGAGCGGTGCAGGCGCTTCCGCCGGATGCGGTGTCCGGCAAGTTCGCAGTCGAGCCGCTCCTGCCGGAGCACGTCGACGTCGTCGGTCCGCTCCCGGACGACGGTCCCGTGCCGACCCGATGAGGCGATTTCTCGTCGCATCCGTCACACCTGTCACGTCCTCCCAGGACACACCGGCAGCGTGAAAATTCTGTCGGTTCGACCGCTTACAGTGAGTACGTTCGCGGCTCGTATTCACGCCGACGCACGACCTTCAGGAGAGAACCTTCGTGGCCGATTCGTTCGTTCATCTGCACAACCACACCGAATATTCGATGCTCGACGGTGCCGCCAAGATCGGCGCGATGTTCGCCGAGGCAGCACGGTTGGAGATGACGGCAGTCGGCATGACCGACCACGGCAACATGTACGGGGCCAGCGAGTTCTACAACGAGGCAAAGAAGGCCGGGATCAAGCCGATCATCGGCATCGAGGCCTACATCGCGCCCGAGTCCCGATTCAACAAGAAGCGTGTGCTGTGGGGCGACCGCAGCCAGAAGTCCGACGACGTCTCCGGTAGCGGTGCGTACACGCACATGACGATGGTCGCCGAGAACGCGACCGGAGTCCGCAACCTGTTCAAGCTGTCCTCGCTCGCCTCCATCGAGGGTCAGCTGGGCAAGTGGGCCCGGATGGACGAGGAGATCATCGCCCAGCACGCCGAGGGCATCATCGCCACCACCGGCTGCCCGTCGGGTGAGGTGCAGACTCGGTTGCGACTCGGCCAGGATCGTGAGGCGCTGGAGGCCGCTGCCAAATGGCGCGAGATCTGGGGTCCGGAGAACTTCTTCCTCGAACTGATGGATCACGGCCTGTCCATCGAGCGGCGTGTCCGCGAAGGCCTGCTCGACATCGGCAAGAAGCTCTCGATTCCGCCGCTGGCCACCAACGACTGCCACTACGTCACCAAGGATGCCGCCGAGAACCACGAGGCGCTGCTGTGCATCCAGACCGGTAAGACGCTCAGCGATCCCACTCGCTTCAAGTTCGACGGTGACGGCTACTACCTCAAGTCCGCCGCCGAGATGCGCGAGCTCTGGGACGATCAGGTGCCCGGTGCCTGCGACAGCACCCTGCTCATCGCTGAGCGAGTGCAGCCGTACGACGAGGTGTGGGCGCACCGCGACCGCATGCCGATCTTCCCCGTGCCCGAGGGCCACACCCAGGGCACCTGGTTGCGCCACGAGGTCATGACCGGACTCGAGCGACGGTTCCCCGACGGCCCGGCCGAGGACTACCTGGCACGCGCCGAGTACGAGATCAAGGTCATCCTCGAGATGGGCTTCCCGGCCTACTTCCTCGTGGTCGGCGACCTGATCAACCACGCCAAAGCCGTCGGCATCCGCGTCGGGCCGGGCCGAGGTTCCGCCGCCGGATCGTTGGTCGCGTACGCCATGGGCATCACCAACATCGACCCACTGCCGCACGGTCTGCTCTTCGAGCGATTCCTCAACCCCGAGCGTGTGTCGATGCCCGATATCGATATCGACTTCGACGATCGTCGCCGCGGTGAGATGGTCCGCTACGCCACTGAGAAGTGGGGCAGCGATCGCGTCGCCCAGGTGATCACGTTCGGCACCATCAAGACCAAGGCCGCGATCAAGGACTCGGCCCGAGTGCAGTTCGGCCAGCCCGGTTTCGGGATCGCCGATCAGATCACCAAGGCGCTGCCGCCGCCCATCATGGCCAAGGACATTTCGGTGGCGGGCATCACCGATCCGTCGCACGAGCGCTACAAGGAAGCCGTCGAGGTTCGAGCGCTGATCGACTCCAACCCCGACGTCGCGACCATCTACAAGACGGCCAAGGGACTCGAGGGCCTGATTCGCAACGCAGGCGTGCACGCTTGCGCGGTCATCATGTCCTCCGAGCCGCTCACCGACGCGATTCCGGTGTGGAAGCGCGCGCAGGACGGCGCGATCATCACCGGCTGGGACTATCCGTCGTGCGAGGCCATCGGCCTGCTCAAGATGGATTTCCTGGGCTTGCGAAACCTCACCGTCATCGGTGACGCCATCGACAACATCAAGGCCAACCGCGGCATCGACATCGACCTCGACGCTCTCCCGCTCGACGACCCGGCGACCTTCGACTTGCTCTCTCGCGGAGACACTCTCGGCGTCTTCCAGCTCGACGGCAGTGCCATGCGCGATCTGCTCCGGCGCATGCAGCCCACCGGTTTCGAGGACATCGTCGCCGTCCTGGCGCTGTACCGGCCCGGTCCGATGGGCATGAACTCGCACAACGATTACGCCGACCGCAAGAACGGTAGGCAAGAGGTCAAGCCGATTCACCCGGAGCTCGAAGAGCCGCTCAAGGTGATTCTCGGCGAGACGTACGGCCTGGTGGTCTACCAGGAGCAGATCATGCAGCTCGCGCAGAAGGTGGCCGGCTACACCCTGGGCCAAGCTGACCTGCTGCGTCGTGCCATGGGTAAGAAGAAGCTCTCCGAGCTCGAGAAGGCGTACGCCGGGTTCCGGCAGGGCATGTTGGACAACGACTTCTCCGAGGCGGCCATCAAGGCGCTGTGGGACACCGTGCTGCCCTTCGCGGGCTACGCGTTCAACAAGTCTCACTCCGCGGGCTACGGCCTGGTGTCGTACTGGACGGCGTACCTCAAGGCCAACTACCCGGCCGAGTACATGGCCGGCCTGCTCACCAGTGTCGGCGACGACAAGGACAAGGCTGCGATCTACCTGGCCGATTGCCGCAAGCTCGGGATCACGGTGTTGCCGCCGGACGTCAACGAGTCCGAACTCAACTTCGCGTCGGTGGGCAAGGACATCCGGTTCGGTCTCGGCGCTGTCCGCAACGTCGGTACCAATGTGGTCGCGTCGATCATCAGGGCGCGATCGGAGAAGTCGAAGTACACCGACTTCTCCGACTATCTAGGCAAGATCGACGCGGTCGCGTGCAGCAAGAAGGTCACCGAATCTCTCATCAAGGCAGGTGCTTTCGACTCACTCGATCATCCGCGCAAAGGTCTGATGCTCATTCACGCCGATGCGATCGACGCGGTGATGGGTACCAAGAAGGCCGAGGCGATCGGCCAGTTCGACCTGTTCGGCGGGGAGGACGCCGACGAGTCCATCTCCGCGGTGTTCAACGTCCGGGTGCCGGACGAGGAGTGGGAATCCAAGCATCGGCTCGCCCTCGAGCGCGAGATGCTCGGTCTCTACGTCTCGGGCCACCCGCTCCTGGGCGTCGAGCACATGTTGGCGGCGAAGTCCGACTGCAACATCCCGACCATCCTCGAGGGTGACATCAAGGACGGCACCCAGGTGACCGTGGGCGGCATTCTGGCCTCGGTGAACCGTCGGATCAACAAGAACGGTCTGACGTGGGCGTCGGCTCAGCTCGAGGACCTGGCCGGTGGTATCGAGGTGCTGTTCTTCCCGCAGGCGTACTCGGTGTTCGGTGCCGATGTCACCGAGGACTCGGTGGTGCTGGTCAAGGGTCGGGTTTCGGTGCGTGACGACCGGGTTTCCTTGATCGCGAACGACCTTGCGGTGCCCGATCTTTCGGCCATCGGTATCGACAAGCCGCTCGCGGTGAGTCTACCGACGCGACTGTGCACCGCCGACAAGGTCGGCGCGCTCAAGCGGGTGTTGATCAGTCACCCAGGGACCTCGGACGTCCATCTGCGGTTGGTCAGCGGCGACAAGATCACCACGATGAAGCTGGACGACAGCCTGAGGGTGACGCCGACCTCGGCGTTGATGGGCGACCTGAAG
>NZ_LVCU01000415.1:0-18502 GCF_001647185.1 Rhodococcus sp. EPR-147 | reverse complement strand
CGGCGACCGCTGCGCCGGCCAGCACGGCTGCCTGCAGCGAGCCGGCGATGACGAGGGTCGCGGCGAACACGAGAAGTCCGAGTGCGAGGGCTTCGAGCTTGTAGACCGGCCATGCGATGCCTGCCACGTCCGCGGTGCGCAGGGTAGGAGCGGGTCGACGGGTCACCTGGGTGCTCGTGTAGGTCATCGCGTTCTCCTCTGGTGCCACCGGCAGATTCGGGTCTCCGCTGCGGGAAGTTCAGACTATACCCAACAAAAGATTCGGTCCACCGAACTTGGGCTCCGGCCTGGCATTGTTGCCGATCTCCTGGCGTCGCAACGTCGGTGGGTGTTGACTGAAAGCCATGCCATTGACAGGAGAATACGAACCGAGTTCATCCGACTGGGCCCGCGAGCAGGCCGAGCTGTACGAGAACTCCGGCGGAACCGAAGGCACGATGATGAACGGTATGCCGGTCGTGCTGCTGACCACGAAGGGCAACAAGAGCGGCAAGCTCCGCAAGTCGCCGTTGATGAGGGTCGAACACGACGGCGAGTACGCCATCGTCGCCTCCCTCGGCGGCGCGCCGAAACACCCCGTCTGGTACCACAACGTCAAGGCCGAGCCACTGGTCGAGCTACAGGACGGTCCCGAGAAGCACGACTACATCGCACGTGAAGTGACCGGCGACGAGAAGGCCGTGTGGTGGGAACGCTCGGTTGCCGCGTACCCCGACTACGCCGAGTACCAGAAGAAGACCGACCGCGAGATACCGGTTCTGGTTCTCTCGCGCGCCTGAGGAGTGTCTGCACCGGTCGTGGAACGGTCCCGGATGGGCAACCGTTCCACGCTGGTGGCAGCATGTCCTGGTGTCTTCATCCCCTGAACTCGCCTCCCAGCACTCATCGTCGGTAGCCGTCACCGCTGCCGACATCGATGCCGCTGCGGTGCGAATTTCTTCGGTGGTGGCCGCGACACCCCTGCAGCTGTGCGAGCGGCTGTCTGCGGAGACGGGCGCAAAGGTCTACCTCAAGCGCGAGGACCTGCAGATCGTGCGGTCGTACAAGATTCGCGGCGCATACAACCTGATGGATCAGCTGACGGATGCCGAGCGCGCCGTGGGCGTGGTGACGGCTAGCGCCGGCAACCATGCGCAGGGCGTCGCATTCGCATGCCGCACGATGCAGGTGCGGGGGAGGATCTACGTCCCGGCCAACACCCCGAAGCAGAAGCGTGACCGCATCCGGGTGCACGGTGGGGAATTCGTCGATCTCATCGTCATCGGCGACACGTTCGACGCGGCAGCTGCCGCCGCTGCCGAGGATGTCGCTCGTACCGGTGCCACGATGGTGCCGCCGTTCGACGACCCCCGAACCGTGGCCGGCCAGGGCACCATCGCCGCCGAGATCGTCGACCAGCTCGGCGGCGCACCGGATGTCGTCGTGATGCCGGTCGGCGGCGGCGGATGCATCGCGGGCATCTCGAGCTACCTGCGTGAGCGAGCACCGCAGACCTCACTGGTCGGCGTCGAGCCGTCCGGAGCCGCGTCGATGACCGCCGCACTGATCGCCGGTGGTCCGGTGACACTCGCCGACATCGATCCGTTCGTCGACGGAGCTGCCGTCCGCCGGATCGGAGACGTGCCGTACGCCGCGCTGCGGTCGCTGGGAGCGAGTGTGGTCTCGCATGCCTCGTTGCCGCTGCTCACTGCGCCGGTATTCGAAAGTGCGGGCCCGGGCGCGTTCCTGATCACACAGATCGACGAGGGCGCGATCTGCACGGCGATGCTGGCGCTCTATCAGAACGAGGGCGTCATCGCCGAGCCCGCGGGCGCACTCGCGGTGGCTGCGCTCGAGCACCTCGACATCGCCCCCGGCAGTACCGTCGTGTGCCTGGTCTCGGGTGGTAACAACGACGTCTCCCGTTACGGAGAAATTCTCGAGCGCTCTCTGGTCCACCTGGGGCTCAAGCACTACTTCCTGGTCGATTTCCCGCAGGAACCCGGGGCGCTGCGCCGATTCCTCGACGAGGTGCTCGGCCCCGAGGACGACATCACGTTGTTCGAGTACGTCAAGCGCAACAACCGCGAGACCGGAGCGGCTCTGGTGGGCGTCGAACTCGGGTCGGCGGCCGGATTGAGCCCGCTGCTCGAACGTATGCGGAATTCGCACCTGCACGTCGAGCAGCTGGAGCCGGGGTCTCCGGTGTACCGCTACCTGACCTGAGTCGGCCCACCGCACCTACCTGCGGCGTTACCGGCCGAGGAGGCGATCGACCACCTGTCGGTGCAGTTCGGGGTCCACGCCCGGGAGATCGAGGAGGGCTCCCAGGTAGATGCCGTCGCCGACGAGTCGGATGATCTCGGCCTGAACGGGGTCGTCGATTTCGGCGCGTAGCCCCTCGTCCCACAACCGCATCATCTCCGTGACTGCGTCCTGCACCTCGCCGGAATTACCGTCGACGCTCCGTAAAGCGGCCAGGGTCGATCGATACAGTGCGATCTCCTTCTCGGAGATGGAGTCGGGTGGTTGCAGATACCACTCGGACACCGAGGTGCCCCCCGCTGCAGCATCGGCGCGCTGCTGATCGGCCTGGGCACCGAGTCGCCTCACCATGGCGGCAACCAGGGCGTCCTTGGTCTTGAAGTGATAGAGCAAGCCGCCCTTGGAAACGCCTGCGGCGGCGGCGACACTGTCGAGGGTCACCTTGGTCATGCCGTGTTCGATCAGCATCGATTCGAGTGCGTCGAGTATTCGGTCGCGGGTGTCCGATGACATGAAACTCACTTTACCGGCTGGACGGTTCGCGGTACTCTCGATCACTGTACCGGCTGGACGGTCGGTGCCTGTCGTCGCTTCGGCCACCTACCCGGTCGTCGAGCGCAGAACGTAGGAGATCGTGGTGAGTGACGTGCGCACCGGTTCGGTGCACGAGGTCGACGGTGCGTCCGAGCATCGGGCCGGCCCCCGAGATTGGCTCGGGTTGGTGGTGCTTGCCTTCGCGGTGCTGCTCATCGCTGTGGACGGCACCGTCCTCGATCTGGCCCTGCCGTTCGTCAGCGCGGATCTGGCACCCACCAGCAACCAGCTGCTGTGGATCATCGACGTCTACTCGTTCGTCCTGGCCGGCCTGCTCATCACCATGGGCACGCTCGGTGACCGAATCGGTCGTCGTCGACTGCTGCTGATCGGAGCAGCGGGCTTCGGTCTCGCCTCGCTCGTCGCCGCCGTGTCGACCAGCGCCGAGATGCTCATCGCCGCCCGAGTGCTGCAGGGCATCTCCGGCGCAACTCTGATGCCCGCGACTCTGGGCCTGATCAGGACCATCTTCCTGAACCCGCGTCAACGCGTCGCCGCGATCGGCGTGTGGGGCGCGATGGCAGGCGGCGGTGCCGCCGCAGGCCCGCTCGTGGGCGGCTGGCTGCTCGAGCATTACTGGTGGGGATCGGTGTTCCTCATCAACATCCCCGTGATGATCGTGCTGATCGCGCTCGGGCCCCTGGTCATCCCCGAGTCCAAGGATCCGAACCCGGGGCGCTTCGACCTGACGAGCTCGGCACTGTCGATGCTTGCCATCGTCCCCGTGGTGTTCGCGGTGAAAGAGACTGCGGCACACGGATTCGACGTGGTCTACCTGCTCTCCGCGGTGGTCGGCGTCATCGCCGGGTACGTGTTCGTCCGTCGTCAGCGGACGCTTGCCGCCCCGATGATCGACCTACGACTGTTCGCCAACCGGGCGTTCTCGACGGGCGTGGCCACGAACTTCCTGTCGGTGTTCGCCCTCGCCGGGGTGTTGTTCTTCGGCTCGCAGTACCTGCAGCTCGTGCTCGGCAACAGCCCACTCGAAGCCGGATTGTTGCTGCTGCCCGGCACCGCCGCCAGTATCGTCACCTCACTGCTGGTCGCGGTCCTGGTTCGATACTTCAGCGCGGGAACGGTTCTCGGCGTCGCGATGATCGTCGCCGCCGTGGGCGCAGGCATCCTGGTCGGACTCGCGACCGACAGCGGACCGGCGTTGTTCATCGCAGGGTTCGTCCTGGTGGGAGCCGGGGTCGGTGTGGCGCTCACGCTGACCTCCGAGTTGGTCGTCAGCTCCGTCGAACCCGAACGAGCGGGAGCGGCCTCGGCGGTGTCGGAGACCGCGTACGAGCTGGGTATCGCGTTGGGTGTCGCCGTACTCGGCACCGTGGTCATGGCCATCTTCCGTCGCGGAATCGACGTCACCCAGTTGACCCCCGAGCTCGGAGCCAGGGCAGGGGAGACACTCGGCGGCGCGGATGCGGTGGCTCGTGAGTTGCCGGACTCGGTGGCGACGGTTCTGCTCGATTCCGCGCATGCTGCGTTCGTGTCGGGCATGCATGTCGCGGCCGTCGCCACCGCGGTGGTGCTGGCGATCACCGCCGTGTTCGTCCTGGTCAATCTACGTAAGCGTCAGGACTCCAACACGACGACGGAGTGACCGGGAACCGTGGTGGCAGAGCCGGTCTCGTCCGAGGTCGTCGGCTCCCACTCGAGCAGTGCGGAGCCGCCGACCGGCACCGTCACTGCGGATTCGGACAGGTTGCACACCACGCTGATGCGGCCTCGGCGTACGACGATCCATTGCGCGTCCTCGTCGTACTCCACCTTCACGTGGTCGAGCCACGGATCGGTCAGTTCGGTCCGGTCACGACGCAGCCGCAACAGATCGCGGTAGACGGCCAACAGTCGCCCATGATCGCCGTCGCCCAACTCCGACCAGTTCAGCTTCGACCGCGTGAACGTCTCGGGATCCTGCGGATCGGGGATATCGCTCTTGTCCCAACCGTGCTCGGCGAACTCCGCCTTGCGCCCCTCTGCGGTGGCCTTGCCCAGCTCGGGCTCGGGGTGCGAGGTGAAGAACTGGAACGGCGTAGACGCTCCCCATTCCTCGCCCATGAACAGCATCGGAGTGTAGGGGGAGGTCAGCACCAGGGCGGCCTTGATCGCGAGCTGGCCGGGGGAGAGGTAGAAGCCCGGTCGGTCGCCGATCGCACGGTTGCCCACCTGATCGTGTGTGGGCGTGTAGGTCACCAGGGAACTGGCCGGGATACGCCGGGTGTCCAGTGGGCGACCGTGGACGCGACCGCGGAAACTCGAGTACGTTCCGGCGTGAAAGAAGCCCTGCCGCAGCGTGTTCGCAAGCCCCTGCAGTGAACCGAAATCACCGTAGTAACCCTGCCGCTCACCGGAGACCGCGGCATGGATCGCGTGGTGGATGTCGTCGTCCCACTGGGCGTCGAGTCCGTAACCGCCACCCGATCGAGCAGTGATCAGCATCGGATCGTTGAGGTCGCTCTCGGCGATCAGGGTCAATGGCCGACGCAGATGAGCGGAGAGGCTTCGCGTTTCGATCGAGAGCTGTTCGAGGAGGTGTATCGCAGTGTGGTCGACGATCGCGTGCACCGCGTCGAGTCGCAGCGCGTCGATGTGGAACTCGGAGAACCATCGCAGCGCGTTGTCGAGGGCGTAGCGCCGCACCTCGCCCGAGTCGGCCTCGGCGTAGTTGATCGCCTGGCCCCAACTGTTGGCACCCTCGGTCATGTACGGGCCGAAGCGGTCGAGGTAGTTGCCGGACGGGCCGAGGTGGTTGTAGACCACGTCCAGAACGACGCCGATGCCGTGGCCGTGGCACGCATCGACCAAGCGCTGCAAGCCTTCCGGGCCGCCGTACGCCTCGTGCACGGTGTACCAGAGAACACCGTCGTAGCCCCAGTTGTGCACGCCGTTAAACCCGTTGACCGGCATGATCTCGATGAACGTCACGCCGAGATCGACGAGATGATCGAGCTTGGTGATGGCCGCATCGAACGTGCCCTCGTCGGTGAACGTGCCGATATGCATTTCGTAGATCGACGAGCCGGGCAGCTGCCGGCCGGTCCAGGCCGCGTCGGTCCACAGCGTCGGATCGACGTCGAAGACCTGGGACAGCTCGTGGACTCCGTCGGGCTGCCGCGGCGACCGCGGATCCGGGAGGGCCTTGTCTGCGTCGTCGAGCAGGAAGCCGTAACGACTCGTCGGGCTGCACTCGACATCCGCGTGCCACCACCCGTTCGAGGAGCGCTGCATCGGATGCACCGTGTCGTCGAGTTGGAGCCGGACCGTCTCGGGGGTCGGTGCCCAGACCTGGAACCGACGAGTTGCTGCTGCCGATGTCACTGCCGGTGATGTCACTGCGGGAGACGTCACTGTGTCACCGTTCCTTCGTTGTCGCGCACCAGAAGTGCGACCGGGAGCGAGGCGAACACCTCGGCCACCGACACGGTGCCGGTGTGTTCGACGTCGGTGAGCCGATCGCGCCAGCGACCGTCGGGCAGGGTCACGGTCGTCTCGCCCCACCCCTGCTCGGCCAAACCGAGGGAGAGCCGGGTGGCCAGTGCCACCACGTCGGCGTTGCCGGGCAGTGGGCCACGTGCGAATCCGACGAGGTGCTCGGCTGCGGATCCGTCCGCGACGATGGGTGCGTAGGTTCCGCCGACGAAACTCGCGGGTCGCTCGCGTCGCACGTGCAGGGCGGAGCGAACGACGGCGAGCTTGGCGGCACCCGTATCGACCGAGAGCGCAGCGGGGTTCGACGCGGCGAGCATCGATCGACGAACCGAGTAGTCGACGGGCCTGCGGTTGTCGGGGTCGACGAGCGAATCCTCCCACAGCTCGGTGCCCTGGTATACATCGGGGATGCCGGGTCCGGCCAGATTCAACAGCTTCTGGCCCAGAGCGTCGGAATGGCCGTGCGGAGCGAGCTTCTCGACGAGCATCGACATCGAACGGGCGACGGCACCGTCGAAGATCGCGTCGAGCCAGCTGTGTACTGCGGACTCGAATTCCTCGTCCGGATCGGTCCACGTGGTGCGAAGGGCGGCCTCGCGAATCGCCTTCTCCGCGTAGGCATGGACGCGTTCACGCAACGAGGAGGTGACCACGCCGTCCGCCGGCCAAACTCCGAACAGGTTCTGCCACAAGAACATTCCGGTGGTGCCGTCGGGACTCGGGGTCAGTTCTTCCCAGTCCGTGATGCATCGGGCCCACAGCTCGGGAGTCTGCGACAGCACGCCGATGCGCGCTCGCACGTCCTCGCCTCGCTTGGTGTCGTGAGTCGACAGCGTCGTCATCGCCGCCGGCCATCGCTTCGCGCGGTCCGCATTGGTGAGATGGAAGAACTCTGTGCTGCAACCGAATCGGCCGGGATCGCCGCCGACCTCCTGCAACGAGATTAGCCGGTTGGCGCGGTAGAACAGGCAGTCCTCGACGCCCTTGGCGGTGACGGCACCGCACACCTGATCGAATCGCACCGGCGATTCGGCACCGCCGATGAGAGCTGTCGTCAACGCACCGAGGCCGGCTGCCAGTTCGGGCTGCTCCTCGCCGACGTCCGCGATCACGCCGGGCAGTACGCGGGCCAGCGGTGCGTAGTCGGTCCTGTACACGGGGACGGCCGCGACGACAGCGACGATCGCGTCGATGACGGACTCGAGCTCGACGGTGGTGCCGGACTCCCGTACGACCGCCCGGGCGAGGCGTCGCACCTCCGGGGACAGATCCCCGCGGGCGACACCGGTCTTGAGGTCGAGTTCCGTCTCGTGCAGCGTCTCGCTGTCGTAGGCGATGCCCGAGCGCACCTGAGAAAGTGCGGTGAGCGCGTGCACGCCCTCGGGATCGACGAAGACTCCGCCGACCGCGGCCAGGGCGTCGTATCCGGTCGTGCCGTCGACGGGGAGCGATTCGTCCAGCGGTTCGCCGTCGGCCAGAATCTTCTCGATGACCAGCCACCGGTCGGGGCCGAGGAGCCCGCGTAGTTCGGTGAGGTAGCCGGCCGGGTCGGCCAGGCCGTCGGGATGGTCGACGCGAAGTCCGTCGATCAGACCGTCCTCGATCCAACTGGCCACCTGGCGATGGGAGTCGGTGAAGACGTCGAGGTCTTCCTGCCGAATTCCTGCCAGGCCGTTCACCGAGAAGAACCGTCGGTACCCGATCAGTCCATCGGACCAGCTCACCAGTCGGTACGCCTGACGATCGTGTACGGCCCGCGCGTCGCCGCTGTCCGTGCCGTCGGCGATGGGGAAGCGGTGCTCGTAGAACGCGAGCAGAGGCTGGTCCTCGGAGCGGTCGACGGTCAATTCGCCGACGTCGCTCGCGCTACCGAGAACCGGAATGGCGATCTTGCCGTCGACGCCGTTGTCGGCTCCGAAGTCGATGTCGAAGTACGTCGCGTAGTCGGAGTCACGGCCGCGTCGCAGCACGTCCCACCACCATGCGTTCTGCCGCGGGTCCTCCACTCCGACGTGGTTGGGGACGATGTCGACGATGATCCCCATGCCCAGCTCTGCCGCGCGAGAATGCAACTGCGTCAACGCTTCCCGGCCACCCAGTGCGGCCGAGACCGTGGCGGTGTCGGTGACGTCGTAGCCGTGGGTCGAGCCCTCGGTCGCAGTCAGGATGGGCGACAGATACAGGTGGGTGACCCCGAGGTCGTGAAGGTAGCCGACCACGTCGGAGGCGTCGGCCAGGGTGAAGGCATCGCCCCGCAGTTGTAACCGGTATGTACTGGTGGGCAGCGGCATATGTCAGGCAGTCTTTCGTAGAACGAGCAGGGAACGAGCGGTGACTTCCACGGGTGTACCCGCTTCGATCGATTTCTCACTTGTCCCGGTTCGCGACGCGGTGTTCAGCGCCACAGTCCATTCCTTGGCGTAGTTCCCGTCCGGGGTCACGAACTCGATGGTCTCGTGATGTGCGTTGAAGCACAACAGGAACGAGTCGTCGACGACGCGCTCGCCGCGCTGGTTCGGTTCCGGGATTCCGTCACCGTTGAGGAAGACCGTCAGCGACTTGCCGAAACCGCTGTCCCAGTCCTCCGGGGTCATCTCCTCGCCCGCCGGAGTGAGCCAGGCGATGTCTCGGGCCTGCTCGCCGGTGCGAATGGGGCGGCCCTCGAAGAATCGTCGACGCCGGAACACCGGATGCTCTGCGCGCAGCGAGATGGCGTTGCGGGTGAACTCGATCAGTTCGGCGTTCTTCTCGGCCAACGACCAGTCCATCCAGGCGAGTTCGGAGTCCTGGCAGTAGACATTGTTGTTGCCCTGCTGAGTACGCGCCATCTCGTCGCCGTGGGCGATCATGGGCGTGCCCTGGCTGAGCAGCAACGTCGCCATGATGTTGCGGATCTGGCGGGCACGCAGGTCCAGGATCTCCGGATCGTCCGTCGGGCCTTCCACACCGCAGTTCCACGAGCGGTTGTGGCTCTCGCCGTCGTTGTTGTCCTCACCGTTGGCGTCGTTGTGCTTGTCGTTGTACGACACCAGATCGTTGAGCGTGAACCCGTCGTGCGCGATGACGAAGTTGATGCTGGCACCGGGGCGACGGCCGGTGGCCTCGTACAGATCCGAGGATCCGGTCAACCTCGACGCGAACTCGCCCAGCGTCGCCGGCTCGCCCCGCCAGTAGTCGCGCACGGTGTCGCGGTACTTGCCGTTCCACTCCGTCCACAGGCCGGGGAAGTTGCCGACCTGGTAGCCGCCTTCGCCCACGTCCCAGGGCTCGGCGATGAGCTTCACCTGGCTGACGACCGGATCCTGTTGCACCAGATCGAAGAACGCGCTCAGGCGATCGACGTCGTGCAGTTCGCGCGCCAGGGTGGACGCGAGGTCGAATCGGAATCCGTCCACGTGCATCTCGGTGACCCAGTAGCGCAGTGAGTCCATGATGAGCTGCAGCGTGTGCGGGTGTCGCGCATTGAGGCTGTTGCCGGTTCCGGTGTAGTCCATGTAGTGCTCGAGGTCGCCGTCGACGAGCCGGTAGTACGCGGCGTTGTCGATCCCGCGGAAGCTGATGGTCGGGCCCATGTGGTTGCCCTCGGCGGTGTGGTTGTAGACCACGTCGAGGATCACTTCGATGCCTGCGGCGTGGAACGAACGAACCATGGCCTTGAACTCGGTGACGGCGGCACCGGGGGACTTGTGTGAGGAGTACTCCGCGTGCGGGGCCAGGAAGCCGAACGTGTTGTAGCCCCAGTAGTTTCGCAGCCCTTTGTCCAGCAGAACCTGATCCTGCATGAACTGGTGCACCGGCATCAGCTCGATGGCCGTGACACCGAGGTGGTTGAGGTGGTCGATGATCACCGGATGCGCCAGGCCCGCGTAGGTGCCGCGCTCGGCTTCGGGGATGTCGGGATGGTTGATCGTCATGCCCTTGACGTGGGCCTCGTAGATCACCGTCTCGTGGTACGGGCGCTTGGGGGCGCGATCGGCCTGCCAGTCGAAGAAGGGGTTGATGACGACGGTGGTCATCGTGTGTCCGAGCGAATCGTGCTGGGGGAAGTCGTTGTTCGGCGCGTCGTCGTGCGCGAGGGGAGCGTCCTCGATGATCTCGTCGTCGGGATCGGTGAGATCGGTGGTGTCCTCGAACGGTGCCTCGGAGTCGAGTGAATCCGCGGATTCTTCGTCGGTCGGTACCGCGGCCTCGGGTTCGGGAGCCGGCGCATCCATGTTGTACGAGAACAGCGATCGGTCGCCGTCGAACGATCCCTCGAACGCCTTGCCGTACGGATCGACGAGCAGCTTGCTCGGATCGCAGCGGTGCCCGGCCGCTGGATCCCACGGGCCGTGCACGCGGTAGCCGTAGCGCTGACCCGGTTCCACCGTGGGCAGATACGCGTGCCAGACGTAGCCGTCGGACTCCTCGAAACGGATGCGGGTCTCGGTTCCGTCAGCGGCGATCAGGCACAGATCCACGGCCTCAGCGGCCTCGGAGAACAATGCGAAATTGGTTCCTGCTCCGTCGTAGGTCGCGCCGAGCGGATAAGCGGATCCCGGCCATACTGCGATGGCAGGCGTGTCGTCGGAGGCTTCGTGCAGCATGGATCAACCCTACTGTGGCGGCTGGGCCCGGGCTTACCGAGCGCGAGCCGCATGCCCCTGGCCTTGGACCGACTCCGATCACGGTCCGGCCCACCAGCCGGTGGCCGATCCGATCTGTCGGCCCAGCTCGGTGGTGAGCGTTCGCACGTAGGTGGCGGTCAGATGGTGTTCGTCACGGTAGATCAGAACGTTCCCCTGCTCGGCGCGGCACACGGTGTCGTCGCACACCGCATCGGACAGGTCGAGAGCAGAGAACCCGGGCAGCTGGAACGAGGAGGCCAGGGCCGGGTTGACGGGGTCCAGCGCCTCGTCCCTCGGGATACCGCAGGAGGCGGCCGTGCCGCCGTCGGCGAGGCAGTCGATGGCCCGATACGCGAGCCACGGGGTGTCTCGGATGCCCAGAATTCCGACGCCGTTCGCGGTCAGTTGCTGCCACACCGAGGCGTACCAGGGCGGTGTGAAGTCGCCGGGCGCGTCCTCCCTGGGCCGGGTGGCGGTGGTGAACAGGTAGTCGGGTTGCATCTCGGCCACCTCGGCCAGCACGGTCTGTGTCCAGTCCAGGCAGTCGGGGTATTCGTTGGGGCCGAGCATCGGCATCGTGTCCGTGCTCAGCGGGCAGCCCATCTTCAAGAACGTGACGACCGCGAAGCCGTGCCGGAGACCGAGCGTGTCGAGGGCGGTCACCCAGTGTTCGGCGTGCGAGCTGCCTGCAAGCACGATCGTCCGGTCCGAGTCGACGTCGCCGTAGGTACACGAGACCGCGTCGCGCGTCTCGAAGTCCGCGATGCAGCCCTCGAGGGTGGTGGCCGGCAGATCCTCGGGGGCGGAGTACAGCGGGGGACTGACGTCGGCCGGCTCCACGCGAATCCCGTCGGTCAGTTCGAGCGCTCCGGGGTGAGTCTGCTCGTCGACCGATCCGTCGGCTTGCACGGCGTTGATCGACCGGTCGATGTGGAAGTTCCATCCGATCGACCCTGCCGTCACCGTGACGGCAGCGATCGCCGCAGTCGCAGTCACCGCGATGCGTGCCGGCGTGAATGTCGGCGACTGCGTGGGTCGCTCGACGAGGCGGACGGTGAGCCATGCCAATGCAACCGAGGCTCCGACGATGCCGAGACCGCCGAGAACGTCGGCGTGAGGTCGGCCAGTGGCCGACAGGTAGAAGATCAGCAGCGGCCAGTGCCACAGGTACAGCGGAAACGCGATGGATCCGAGCCAGGCGAAGAACCGGTTGGAGAGCGTGGCCGCCACTGCGGTCTCGGAGCCCGCGACGATCAACGCGAGGGTGGCCAGCACCGGAATCAGGGCCAGGGGACCGGGAAACGCCGATACACCGTCCACGAGAAAGCCGCACGCGACGATGACCGCTATTCCGATACCGGCAAGGGCCCCGCGTAGCTGCGACCGCGTTCGGGTGTCATCGGAGGACGGCTCGCCGCTGCGTGCGGCGAACACGGCGGCGACTGCGGCTCCGAGCATGATTTCCCACAGCCGGGCACCGGTGTCGTAGTAGTTCCACGCCTGGTGGCGTTGCACACCTTCCGCTGCGTACACGAAGGAGACCACCGCGATGACGGCGAATATCACCGCGAACGTCAGCGGTCGAAAGCTTCGTGGTCCGTCGGGACGCACGGTGCGTCGTATCCACGCGAGACCGAACACGACAGCGATGGCCAGTAGATAGAACTGGAACTGGACGGCCACCGACCACAGGTGCTGAAGAGGGCTCACCGAGGGGTCGGCCGCAAGGTAGTCGTTCGCCGTCGTCGCCAGCTGCCAGTTCACGTAGTAGAAGACGCCGGATACGAGTTGATCGCCCAGGTCGGCCCAGCGAGTGCGCGGCAGCAGGAATACCGATGCGACGGCAACCGCGGCCAGCGTGATCAGCAGGGGAGGCCCGAGCCTGCGCAGCACCCGAGTGATCCGGGTGAACGGATTCAGGCTCGCCCCGGCCTCGGCCGATCTCAGCAGAGATGCGGTGAAGAAGAAGCCGGACAGGGTGAGAAATACATCGACGCCTCCCGACACCCGACCCATCCAAATGTGGAATACGACAACGAGCGCGATGGCCACGCCGCGCAGCCCGTCGAGGTCGTGCCGCTGCGGTGGCCGCTGCGGTCCGCTGGGCGAAAGAGCGGTGTCCCCCTGAGCCGGAACAACCGAAGCCGAAGTATCGGAGCTGCTGTGGGGTACGTGCATGGAGGAGAAGTGACTTCCCGGCTGTGTATCGACCACTCGGTCGGGGGTCGCGGACGGTGGTACCCGGTTCTGGTGAAGACGGGATTCTGGGGCAAACAATACGTGTACGTGAGGTGAAGTAACCCTCGGAGTCTGCTTTGCCGCGATATGCCCAGTTCGGGGACGGTTTCGGTCTGATCCAGCGGTGTCTGGCTTGCGCATGTATAGCGCATATGCAAGCATTTGCTCAGCGCGTGCAACTACACGCGATAGCGCGATAATTGCGTACGCATCTTCCAATCAGGAGTATCGGACATGCCACTCGGCCTGCTCGCCCTCGCCATCGGGGGATTCGGAATCGGTTTGACCGAATTCGTCATCATGGGGCTACTGCCCGAAGTCGCGGCCGATTTCGCGGTCAGCGAGGCCACGGCCGGTTGGCTCATCACGGGCTACGCGCTGTCCGTGGTCGTCGGGGCCCTGCTCGTCACCGCCGCCGTGACACGGTTTCCTCGCAAGAGTGTCCTGCTCGCACTGATGTGTCTGTTCATCGTCGGCAATCTCGTCTCCGCACTGTCGAGCAGCTACGAAATGATGCTGCTCGGCCGCGTCGTTGCAGCGCTGTGTCACGGAGCGTTCTTCGGCATCGGTGCCGTCGTGGCGGCCAGCCTCGTCGAGCCGGCGAAGAAGGCGGGTGCGATCGCCATGATGTTCGCCGGTCTGACCGCCGCCAACGTCCTCGGAGTTCCGTTCGGGACGTTCCTGGGTCAGAACCACGGTTGGCGCTCGACGTTCTGGGCGATCACGGTGATCGGCGTCGTTGCGCTGATCGGTATCGCCGCCCTCGTTCCTCGTGACAACGGGAGCGGTGAGGTGAGCAATCTGCGTCGAGAGCTGCGCGCGTTCCGGTCGGTGCAGGTGTGGCTGTCCATCGCGGTCACGGTGCTCGGGTACGGCGGCATGTTCGGTGCGTTCACCTACATCGCGTTCACGCTCACCGATGTCAGTGGCTTCGCGTCGAGTTCGGTGCCGTGGCTGCTCGTGCTGTTCGGCGGTGGATTGTTCGTCGGCAATTACCTCGGCGGCAAGGCAGCAGACCGCAACCTCACCGGATCGCTGACGATTCTGCTGGGTGCACTGACCGTCGTACTCGTCTTCTTCGCGCTCACCGCGGAGAGTCGCCCGGCGACGATCGCATCCCTCGTGTTGATGGGTGCGTTCGGCTTCGCGACGGTCCCGGGGCTGCAGATGCGGGTGATGTCGTTCGCATCCGACGCTCCGACGATGGCGTCCGGCGCGAACATCGCCGCGTTCAACCTGGGAAATGCGTTGGGCGCGTGGCTCGGTGGTGTGACGATCTCGGCCGGTCTCGGCTACACCTCGCCCATCTGGGCCGGATCCGGTATCACCGCGGCGGCCTTGATGGTGCTGTTGTTCGCAACCGGACTGCTCCGACGCGCCGACGCGGATCCGATCGAGGGGGCGGACCGACCGAGCGCTGCGACCAGTGCCGCGGGATCGTCCACGTGAAGGCCGAAGGAGTGGGCACTACCCTCGACCCTCCACCGCCGCAGGGGTGCGGGCACGGACACCACTGTTGCGCAGGACAAATCGATGTCGACGGTGGTGCCGTCCTGATTCGGTAGGACGAGTCGGCCGCCGTCGAGCGTCGGCGACACGACGCCGAAGCGGTGGTGAATTCGGGCGGAGACAATGCTCGCTCGGTCCACCGTCGCGACGACCGTCATCGACTATCACCCGGTCTGCTCGGTTCGGTGGTCTGCAGACGTGCGGTGGCTTCGATGATCACTGCGCGCTGAGCGGGATCGGGCACGATGTCGTCGATGCTCAGCGGGCCGGTCTCGTCGGCAGTGTCGTCGGGCGCAGCCGAGAGAAGAGCGCCGATATCGAGCATCGAGGCCAATTCTGCTGCGAGCGAATCGATGTCGTCTGCGGCATCGTCGACGTCTCGGCCTTCGAGCGCGCTGAATCTACGCAGGAGCGCCAGGTATGTCTGCCGGGTTCCGGGATCGGCCAGCGCCGCTGTCGTCGTCTCGAAGAACGATGCGGGGACGGTGCCCGCGATCGCCATCACCTCAAGCAGGTCACGCTCACGGAGCAGCGCTTCTCGCTCGGTCTCCGCAGCGGCATCGATCAATGCGGCAAGTGTGTCCGCCGCATCGCGCGGCAGAGCGGTCAGTGGACGATGCTCGACGGCGTCGTCGAGCAGGACCGACAGTCGAGTGTGCTTGTGCGCCAACGCTTTCTGCTCCGATTCGATACCGGCCAGCAGAGCCCGTAGATCAGCGACCACGTTGCTCTCGTCCGCCTCGGACCGGTCGAGGGCGGCTGCTATCGCGCCGAGGGGCATTCCGGCATCGGCGAGCCAGCGGATTCTCATGAGTCGAACCACGTCGTCGATCGTGTACTCGCGATACCCGTTGGACAGACGGCGTGGCTCACCGAGCAGGCCGAGACGGTGATAGTGCCGCACTGTTCGAGGTGTCGTTCCGGCGGCGTCGGCCAGGGATCCGATTCTCATGTGTTCAGTGTGAACCGTGACGCTATGTCAAGGTCAAGATCGGCAGAGCCCTGCTCACGTGCCGCCCGGGTGCGACGCACCGAGTATTCTCGGTAGTCCGTGCGATTCGACGTGGCTTGCACTGTTCGAGGAAGAGACCGGCTGAAGATGGTCGACACCGAACGTTGGTATCGGGAGATGTTCGAGGCCAGCACGGTCGGATTGGCCCTGGCCGACGAGAACGGATTGTTGGTTCTCGCAAACGAGGCGTACGCGGCCATCGTCGGTTGTCCCCGTCACCTGTTGGCCGGCCGGTCCTCTCGCGAGTTCACTCATCCCGACGATCTGGCCCAGCATGCCGCCATGGAACAGATCATGGCCGACGCCAAGGCGCGTGGGGAATCGGTGCACGTCGAGAAGCGCTACCTGCATCCGGACGGCACGGTCCGGTGGGGATGGGTCTCGGCCAGTGAGGTCCCGGGCCCCGGGGGCATTCGGTGGACGATGGCTGTAGTGCACGACACCACCGATCGTCGGCGCGTCGAGGACGACCTTCGGCAGGCCGCGCAGACCGATGCCCTCACCGGATTGCTCAACCGGCGTGGATGGCGAGATCGGCTGCATCAGTTGACGACACCGCGCGGTGCCGATGTCGTATTGGCTCTGGCGATGCTCGACTTCGACCGGTTCAAGTCGTACAACGACAAGTACGGGCACGGACGCGGAGATCGGCTGTTGATTCGGTTCTCTGCTGCTGCCGAGGACCTGCTCGGTGGCCGCGGATCCATCGCCAGATGGGGCGGCGAGGAGTTCGCTCTGGTGATGCCCGGCGTGGGTGCGACGACCATGTCGGCCGTGCTGGCCGAGTTGTCGGCGGTCGTGCCCGACGGACAGAACTTCTCTGCCGGCTACACGACACTGCGTGCCGGGGAGTCCGTCGACGACTGCTTCGACCGCGCGGACATGTTGCTCTATCGAGCCAAACGAGACGGCGGCGCTCGTTCGTACGGTGACGCAGATGCAATCCCGCCGGAGTGACCGTCAGCTCTGGAGTCGACCGAATCCGACTACCCCGGAATCGGATTCGTAGTGCAGCGTGTGCACTCTGATCTTGCCGGCCTCGTTGCCGCCGACGGTGACGGCCTCGTCGCCGTCGACTGCGACGATCACGTTGGTGTGTTGTCCGCTGAAGCTCGTGTTGTCGTAGAGCACCACATCGCCCACTGATGGCGTGTAGTCGCCGACGGCCTCGAATCGTCCCTGCTCCTGGTAGTACTCCTGCAGGGTGTAGACGCCGGGAATGCGCCACGAACCCGAATGGGGGGGTTCGACAACGGCAGGTCGGCCTCCTTCATGATCCAGCTGACGAAATCGGCGCACCACGCTTCCTCGACGCCCTCGGCGTAGAACGTGCCCGGACGCTGCAGTTCGTGCTCGGTACGCAGGAGTTCGACCACCCGAGCCTGATCGGCGGTCAGCTCGCCGGTGCTCACCTCGGGGAACGCTTCGGTGTCCCACGGGAGGTACCGGCTCGGTGCCAGCCACAGAACCCCGACAGCCACCACCACCACGACGGCAGCTGCGCCGGCGGCCAACCACAGTGGCAGGCGTCGTCGAGTGCGCGCGGTGGTGTCGATGCTCATGCGACCACGGTAGCGCGACGTGGCACACCGCTCGGCACAATAACCGGGTGAGCACTTCCGAGAACCAGTCGCCCGTAGCCGTTCCGAAGCCCGTCGTGGACTCCGCGCGAGAGGCCTCGCGGATCACCGTACTCACCGGCGCAGGCATGTCCGCCGAGTCGGGGATTGCCACATTTCGGGATGCCCAGAGCGGATTGTGGAAGGACTTCGACCCCAGAGATCTCGCGAGCCCGGAGGGGTGGTCGGCCGACAGCGATCTGGTGTGGGGCTGGTATCGATGGCGAGCCGAATTGGTCCGACGCTCCGAGCCCAACGCCGGTCACGTGGCACTTGCGCAATGGCAGCAACGGGCGCACGTGGACATCGCCACCCAGAATGTCGACGACCTGCACGAGAGGGCCGGGGCCACGGTTCTCGCGCACGTGCACGGCAGTCTGTTCGAGCCGTACTGCAGCGACTGTGGAACACGAGCATCGTTCGACGACGGTGCGGCCGACGCCCCGGCCGAGGCCGATCAGCGAGTTCCGCCGCCGGAATGCCCGCTGTGCGGCGGGCTGATCAGGCCCGGAGCGGTATGGTTCGGCGAATCTTTGCCCGAGGCCGCGTGGGAGGCGGCCGAGCACGCGGTTAGTGAGGCCGACCTCGTTCTCGTCGTCGGTACGTCCGGAGTGGTGTACCCGTTCGCCGGGCTGCCCGCGATCGCCCGCAGCGCCGGAGCGACGGTGGTCGAGATCAACCCGGTCGAGACCGAGGTCTCGGACATGGCCGATCACCGGTGGCGCACCACGGCCGCGACGGGATTGCCGGCATTGGTTGCGCAACTCTGACTTCTGGTGGCGTGGAAAACGGTGATGCCCACTCCCAGGTCACGCGGTGGTCAATGCCTCGATCAGAGCGTTCATTGCCGATGCGGCACTGTCGGTTTCGGTGGGCCCCAGAGCGGCGAGGCTGGCGATGAGTGCTGCTATCTCGGGGGCGGTCAACCGCACTGGCCGAGGCGAGGCGACACTTGCCAGCCGAGATCCGCCGTGCACACCCGGCACCGCATCGAGGGGGACCCCGGACTCACGCAACCGGGCGAGGTCGCGTTCGACGGTGCGCACGGAGACCCCGAGCCGCTGCGCGAGTTCGGGCGAGGTCAACGGCGCAGCCGCCGACCCCAGCCACTCGACGATCCGCTGCTGACGTGCGACGCGGCGCAGGGTGAGTGCGCTGTCGAGCGACCGGGGCGCATTCTGCTTCGGCACCGTCCGAATTTTTCCCGATTCCCGACACAGCCCTGACGGGAATGGGTCCTACCGTTGTCG
>NZ_LVCU01000414.1:0-7177 GCF_001647185.1 Rhodococcus sp. EPR-147 | reverse complement strand
GGCGACCAAGTGGATCATCGAATACGGTTCCCTCACCGCCCTTGTCGACAACGTGGACAAGGTCAAGGGCAAGGTGGGAGATGCACTGCGCGCCAACCTGTCGAGCGTGGTGCTCAACCGCGAGCTCACCGAGATGGTCCGAGATGTGCCGTTGCCCTACACCCCCGATCAGCTCGAACTCGCTCCGTGGGACCGCGAGAAGATCCACGCCTTGTTCGACGACCTGGAGTTCCGCATTCTGCGGGACCGGTTGTTCGAGACACTCGCGTCGGTCGAACCCGAGGCGGAGGAAGGGTTCGACGTCCGCGGCGGCATCGTCGCACCGGGTGAACTGGCCGCATGGCTCGCGGAACACGCAGCCGACGGCAGGCGTAGTGGGCTGTCGATTCTCGGCCCGCGTCGGCCGTTCGACAGCGATGCGACGTCGGTGGCGATCGCCGCGGCCGACGGCGAGGGCGCGTTCGTCACGACGACCGCCCTGGACGAATCCGACGAGCAGGCACTCGCGGCCTGGCTCGCAGATGCAGCGCAACCCAAGGCCTTGCACGAGGCCAAGTGGGCTCTGCATGCGGTTCGTGGGCGCGGCTGGACCCTCGGCGGCTTGACCACCGACACCGCACTGGCGGCGTACCTGGTGCGGCCCGGTCAGCGATCGTTCAATCTAGACGACCTGTCGTTGCGCTACCTCAAGCGCGAACTCCGCGTCGAGGATGCGGGAGAAGGTCAGATGTCGTTGCTCGACGCGGAGGACACCGCCGATGCGGCGTTCGCGGAGGGAGAGATTCTCAAGGCGCGGGCCGTGATCGACCTGGCCGATGCGTTGGACGCCGAGCTCGCCGCCATCGAGTCGACCACCCTGCTCTCCGAGATGGAGCTGCCGCTGCTGACGGTGTTGGCCGATGTCGAGGCAACGGGTATCGCCGTGAACGGTGATCACCTCCGCGCGCTGCAGTCCGGATTCGCCGCGCAGGTGGACGAGGCCGCGAACTCCGCCTACGGCGTGATCGACAAGCAGATCAACCTCGGATCTCCGAAGCAGTTGCAGGTGGTGCTGTTCGAGGAACTCGACATGCCCAAGACGAAGAAGACGAAGACCGGGTACACCACCGATGCCGATGCGCTGCAGGGGCTGTTCGAGAAGACCGAGCATCCGTTCCTGAAATTCCTGCTCGATCACCGGGACGCGACGCGGATGAAGGTCACGGTCGACGGCCTGCTGAAATCCGTCGCCGACGACGGACGCATTCACACCACGTTCAATCAGACGGTCGCGGCCACCGGACGACTGTCGTCCACCGAGCCGAACCTGCAGAACATTCCGGTGCGCAACGAGGCGGGACGCCACATCCGTGACGGCTTCGTCGTCGGGGCCGGATACGACACACTGCTCACTGCCGACTACAGCCAGATCGAAATGCGCATCATGGCGCACGTATCCGGCGACGAAGGTCTGATCGAGGCGTTCAACACCGGCGAGGATCTGCACAGTTTCGTCGGTGCCCGGGCGTTCGGCGTGCCGATCGAGGAGGTCACCCCCGAACTGCGTCGCCGGGTCAAGGCGATGTCGTACGGATTGGCCTACGGACTCAGCGCATTCGGTCTCGCCGCGCAGCTCAAGATCTCCACCGACGAGGCGAAGCAGCAGATGGAGGCGTACTTCGCGCGGTTCGGTGGTGTCCGTGACTACCTGCGCAACGCCGTCGAGGAAGCGCGCAAGGTGGGATACACCTCCACGCTGTACGGCAGGCGCCGCTACCTGCCCGATCTCAACAGCGACAACCGTCAGCGCCGCGAGGTCGCCGAGCGGGCAGCTCTCAACGCCCCGATCCAGGGCACCGCCGCAGACATCATCAAGGTCGCGATGATCGACGTGCACCGATCACTGGCGGAGTCGACGCTGAAGTCACGAATGCTGTTGCAGGTCCACGACGAACTGGTGCTCGAGGTCGTCGAATCCGAGCGTGAGGAAGTCGAAGCGCTCGTACGCGACAAGATGTCCTCGGCCATCGAACTGTCGGTGCCCTTGGAAGTCTCGGTCGGCACCGGCCGCAGCTGGGATGCCGCTGCGCACTGATTCGAGGCCGCGCAGGAAGAACGACGAGGGCCGCTCACCGAATTCGGTGAGCGGCCCTTCGCGTCGTGTGCAGCGACGAAAAACTACTCCGCCGCGGGAGCCTGCTCGGCGATCTGCTGGCGCACGACGTCCATGTCGAGTGCCTTGATCTGACCGACGAGGTCCTCGAGCGCCGGCGCAGGCAGTGCACCGGGCTGTGCGTACACCAGAATTCCTTCGCGGAACGCCATGATCGTCGGGATCGACTGGATCTGCGCCGCGGCAGCAAGTCCCTGCTCGGCCTCGGTGTCCACCTTGGCGTGCACCACGTCGGGGTGCGCGTCGGACGACTTCTCGAACGTCGGCGCGAACTGGCGGCACGGTCCGCACCAGGACGCCCAGAAATCGACCAACACCACGTCGTTGTTCGTCACGATCTCGTCGAAATTCTGCTGGGTCAAAGTCTGAGTGGCCACGCGGTCCCTTTCGATTGATTGCGCTTCTGGTGTGTCTCAACGCAGGTATTGACCGGAATCATCCCGGTCGGGTCGGAGCGCCTGCGTCAGGCGGGCTGGGGTGCGGCACGGAACGTGCGGCGATACGCATTCGGCGTGGTGCATCGCAACCTCACGAAATGCTGCCGCAGGGCCGCGGCATTGCCGAAACCGACCACCTCGGCGATCGAATCCATCGGCAGATCCGAGTTCTCCAACAGCTGCTGCGCCGCCAGTACTCGTTGGTCGTTGAGCCAGCGCGCGGGTGTGGTTCCGGTTTCGGCCGCGAACTTGCGGGCGAAGGTTCGCGCCGACATGTTCACCCGCGCCGCCAGTCGACCGATGGTCAGCTCGGAGTCGAGGTTCTCGGTCATCCAGTCCAGCAGCGGAGCCAGTGTCTCGGTACGAGTGGCGGGCAGGGGACTGGTGACGAATTGAGCCTGGCCGCCGTCACGATGCGGAGGAACGACCATCCGGCGAGCGATCCCGTTGGCCACGACGCTGCCCTGGTACTTGCGCACGATGTGCAGGCACAGGTCGATTCCGGCTGCCGTCCCTGCGCTGGTGAGTACGTTGCCCGCATCCACGTAGAGGACGTTCGGATCCACCTGTGCCAGGGGGTATTTTGCGGCCAGTGAGGCGGAGTGCCGCCAATGCGTCGTGCAGGGTCTGCCGTCGAGAAGTCCCGCTTTGCCGAGTACGAAAGCACCGTTGCACAGGCTCGCGACCATCGCGCCTCGTTCCACCGCTGCGCGAAGCTTGGCCAGCAGGGGTTCGATGGATGCGTCGTATTCGGTTCCGCACACGAAGCTGCCGTCCACAGCCGTCTCGGTGCCACCGGCCGGAATGATGATCAGATCGGCGCTGTCGAGACTGTCGAGATCGTGCGGCACGTCGATGGTGTAACCGACGCGGGTGCGGATCGGTTGGGGGACACCTGCGATCAGAGAGAAGTCGTAGGTGGGTAGGCCCTCGTCCGAGCGATCGAATCCGAACACCTCGCAGGCGACGCCCAGCTCGAACTGTTCGGTCAACGGCATCAGCGCGACAACCACTCGTTTCAGCATGAAAAAAGTATGGCAGAAAGTCGTCGATATATGGCTTTACTGCCACTCGTGCGCACTGTTCGCAGGTTGGAGGCTAGCGGCATGACAATTGTATTGGTAGTTGTGCTGTTGTTCCTGGCCCTCGACGTCCTCGTGCTCGCAGGCCTCGCTCCCGATACCCACGCGGAGGTGACCCAGTTCGGCGACTTCCGGTTCTAGGGTGCCCGGGGTCAGCCGATCCGCCATTCGCGCTTGGCATCGCCGTCCCACCGGCGCAGCGCAACCGCAGATCCCACCAGATCGTCGATGTCCGCCGAGAGCAGGCGCACCGCCGCTCCTGCCTCCTCGGGCGTCAACCGGCGAGCCACCGTCACGTGCGGTGTCCATCGGCCGGGTTCGAGGTGGTCGAGCGAACGTTCGCCCACGGCCTCGTGCATCCGGGCGTGCAGATCGAGCAACTCGCTCGACGGAACGACCAGTCGCGCCAGGGTGATCGTTCGACCGCCGAACACGACGAGCCCGCCCAGGCGCACATCGAACGGATCGAATCGGACCGCATTGCCATCGTCCACCGCGGTCGGCATCGACGACGCCACTGCGACGGTGATGTGCGGGCGATTCGACTCACCGCGGTGGCGGTTCTGGCTCGGGAGCCCGGCCTCGGACAGCGCCGCCCACTCGCGGCGCACCGCTGCGTCGAGGCCGGAGTCGAGTAGTAGTTCTGCGGACTGCACCATGGAGCCCATGATGTCGCAGACTGACGGCCGGAATACGACGACGCTCAGGATCGGGGCCATGACCGGCGACGGGATAGGCCACGAGATAGTGCCCGCGACGATCCGGGTGGTCGACGCGGCCCTGGCGTCCGTCGGCGGCCCGGCCGTGGACTGGGTGCGCCTCCCGCTGGGCATGGACGCCATCGACCAGCACGGAACGCCGGTACCCGGGAGCACGCTGGACGAATTGGGTGAGCTCGAAAGCTGGATTCTGGGTCCACACGACAGCGCGTCGTATCCGGAGCCGTTCCGATCCGAACTGACTCCAGGCGGACGGATTCGCAAGAAATTCGACCTGTTCGCCAACATCCGGCCGGCGAAGGCACTGCCCGGCGTACGGGCGCTGTCCCCGCGAATGGATCTGGTGGTCGTGCGGGAGAACACCGAGGGGTTCTACGCCGATCGCAACATGTTCGTCGGCAGCGGGGAGTTCATGCCCACTCCCGATGTGGCGTTGGCCGTCGGAGTGTTCACGCGCGCGGCCTGCGAACGCATTGCATGTGAGGCATTCTCGCTGGCCGAGCGACGCAGCAGGAAACTGACCATCGTGCACAAGACCAACGTGCTGTCGATGACGACGGGGCTGTTCCGCGATGCGTGCCGCGCCGTGGGCGAGCAATTTCCTCACGTCCAGGTCACCGAGGAGCACGTCGACGCGCTCGCGGCGCACCTGGTTCGGCGGGGCGAGGACTACGACGTCATCGTGGCCGAGAACATGTTCGGTGACATTCTGTCGGATCTGACAGGTGAGCTGTCCGGGTCGCTGGGCACCGCGCCGTCGATCAACTCCTCGGAAACCCAGGCGATGGCGCAGGCCTCGCACGGGTCGGCCCCGGACATCGCAGGGAAGAACCGGGCCAATCCGACGGCACTCTTCCTGTCCGCTGCAATGCTGCTCGAGTGGCTCGCCCCGCGCCACACGGACGATCGGCTGGCCGCGGCCGCCGGCCGGATCCGTGACGCCGTCGACGCCACGGTCGAATCCGGGGTCGCGACAGCCGACCTCGGTGGGCAGGCGTCGACCAGCGCATTCACCGAGGCCGTGGAAGCCCGGGTGCACCGGCGCTGATCGCGGCGCACTCGGTCAGAGCGGTTTGCGGCTGCTGAAGATCGCGGTGCCCGGAAAGAGTTGCCCGCGCAGTGGACTCCACTGTCCCCACTCGCGGTCGAGCCATTCCGGCCAGTCCGGTTCGACGATGTCGCGCACCTCGAGACCTGCGGCGACCAGCTCGCGCACGCGGTCACCGATCGTCCGGTGGTGCTCCACGTAGTTGGGAGTCCCGTCGGCGTCGTATTCGACGTACGGGGTTCGATCGAAGTACGGAATCGTAGCGGTCAGACCGCCGACCCCGGGATCGTCGGGGAACACCCAGCGCATCGGATGGTTGACGGCGAACACCCAGATCCCGCCCGGCCGCAGTACCCGCGCGACTTCCTTCATCACATTGGCGGAGTCCGCGACGAACGGCACCGCACCGAAGGCCGAGCAGACGATGTCGAACCGCTCGTCGGCAAACGGTAAGGACTCGGCACTGGCCTGCACCAGCGGAACCGTCGACCCGCCCGCGGCCATTGCATCGACGCCGCGCTGCAACATGCCCATCGAGATGTCGAGACCGATCGCGCGCGCACCCTGGGTTCCGAGCCAGCGGGCGCACGGTGCACTGCCGCAGCCCACTTCGAGGACGTCCTTGCCCGCGACGTCGCCCAGCAGATGCACGTCGCCCTCGTGCAGCCCCTCCGGGCACCAGACGAACTCCCCGGATTCGGTCGACACTCCGAGAAACGCGCCGTGCGTACGGTGGTAGCTCTCGGCGTCGGAATCCCACCAGAGACGACTCGCGCGGTCACTCGCGACCGAATCGATTCGGCCGCGGCCGGGAGTGGACGACGGTGTGGAAAGATCGGTCACACGCCGACTCTAACCGGGTTTGTGCTGGTACTGCGGCATCGCGTACCCTGTTCAACGCGAGTGTGTTCATGCTGCGCCCAGGTCGGGTTCCCTCGACCTCGGCGCACACGGATCCGGCAACGGATTCGCCGAAGATGCTCGTGTTGCACACGTTTCACCAAGTCCGACCGAACATCCATCAACCGATACCCAACCCGTCCGGAGCAACTCAACACATGCCCTCAACCACAACCTCACCGCAGGTAGCCGTCAACGATATCGGCTCCGCAGAGGATTTTCTCGCCGCCATCGACGCCACGATCAAGTACTTCAACGATGGTGACATCGTCGAGGGCACCATCGTCAAGGTCGATCGTGACGAGGTTCTACTCGACATCGGTTACAAGACCGAAGGCGTCATTCCTTCCCGCGAGCTCTCCATCAAGCACGACGTCGACCCCAACGAGGTCGTCTCCGTGGGAGATGAGATCGAAGCACTCGTCCTCACCAAGGAGGACAAGGAAGGCCGTCTGATCCTGTCCAAGAAGCGAGCTCAGTACGAGCGCGCTTGGGGCACGATCGAGGAGCTCAAGGAGAAGGACGAGGCCGTCAAGGGCACCGTCATCGAGGTCGTCAAGGGTGGACTCATCCTGGACATCGGTCTTCGTGGCTTCCTTCCCGCCTCGCTCGTCGAGATGCGTCGCGTCCGCGACCTCCAGCCGTACGTCGGCAAGGAGATCGAGGCCAAGATCATCGAGCTCGACAAGAACCGCAACAACGTGGTCCTGTCGCGCCGCGCATGGCTCGAGCAGACCCAGTCCGAGGTCCGCAGCGAGTTCCTGCACCAGCTCCAGAAGGGCCAGGTCCGCAAGGGCGTCGTGTCCTCCATCGTCAACTTCGGTGCCTTCGTGGACCTG
>NZ_LVCU01000413.1:0-2441 GCF_001647185.1 Rhodococcus sp. EPR-147 | reverse complement strand
CGCCGTAGTCCCGCTCCACTCGCAGAACGCCGAGAGTGGTTGCCAGGCCATCGTATTGAGTGACCAGCAGGACGAATTCGATGAGTCGTCGCTCGTCGAACTGGGTGGCGAGTTGATTCCAGGTCGCGTCGGAGAGAATCTTGGTGGCGATGAGTTCGTCGACCGCAGAGAGGATGGTCCGATACCGCGTCGACAGTCCCGGTGCGTCCGGTCCGGTCTTGATCAGCTCGAGCAGATCCCGGTCGATGCCCGCCCGCTTGCCCAGCCGGACGTGATGGTCCGTCTCGTACGCGGAATCGCGCAGGTGCGCCACGCGCAGGATCACCATTTCGGTTTCCTTGCGTGAGATCTTCCCGCCGGGCATCAGGTGGCCGCTGTAGAACAGCCATGCCCGATACAGCCCACCGGTGCGCCCGAGGGTGGTGAACAAGTGCGGATTGGGCACCCCCGCACCCTTGGCGATCACCTTGCAGATGACCCAGTTGATGGGCCCGAGGGTTCTGGCGGTACCGGACGGAATGCGTGGTGTGGTCACAGCCACACCGTACCGACTGCTCGGCCGGACGTCACCGGGAAGAAGAAGGCTAGGCTACCCTTCTAGTTATCCAGCACTATCTTTCCTCGGAGGACCCTTGACGAAGTCCCATGCCCGCATCACGGCCCTCGCGCTCACCATCGCCGCCCTCGGAGCGACGGCTACGGCGTGCTCGTCCACCGACGCTGCCCCCGACAGCGCAGGCAGCGCCACGAGATCGATCGAGACCGTCCGGGGAACGGTCGAGGTTCCCGAGACCCCGCTGCGCATCGTCACCCTGGAGCCGGTCGAGCTCGACACCACCGTCGCCCTCGGCGTAATGCCCGTCGGCACCGCCGTGCTCAGCGAGACGAGCGGCGTGCCGTCGTACCTCGGTACCGAAGCGGCGAACATCGCGACCGTCGGTACGGTTGCCGAACCGACCATCGAGGACATCGCGGCCCTGCAACCAGATCTGATCCTGGGCACGGAGACTCGGCACGCCGAGTACTACGACCAACTCGCCGCCATTGCACCGACGGTGTTCATGGCATCCCAGTCCGATCCATGGCGCGAGAACGTCAGTTTCGTGGGGCGCACTCTCGGCAAGGAGAACGACGCCGAGGAGCTGCTCAGCGCCTACGAGGACCGGTGTGCCGAGATCGCCGAGGAATTCGACACTGCCGGGCAGACGGCACAACTCATCAGGCCGCGCAACGGTGAGTTGACCCTGTACGGGCCGTCGTCGTTCGCCGGGAGCACACTCGAATGTGCAGGCTTCACCACTCCGCCGCGGCCGGAATGGGCGGACGAGATCTCGGGCGACCTCTCGCCCGAGCTGGCGGCTCAGGCGGCAGCGGATCTGATCGTCGTCACCGCCACCGACCCGTCGGACCCCGCGGCGATTCCGGCGTCGATCACCGCCAACGCAGCGATCCTGCCGAACCCGCACGCGGTGGACATGTCGTACTGGATCACCGGGGTCGGGCCCATGGGTGGGCAGACCGTGCTCGACGACATCGATCGGATTCTCTCGGGTCGCGCCTGACGCATCAGATACGGACCGCGCCGGCCAGCGCCGCCGCCTGCTGCGCCCGCGCGACCACTCGATCGCGTGATGAATCGATATGGGCGAGTAGCAGTTCCAGTGCCGAGTCCAGGGTCCCGGCGAGCACGCGTTCGACGATGTCGATGTGTTGATCGATCGCCGAGACGACGGCTGCGGCGTCGAGTCCGCCGAGTATCCGAACCGGACGCACCTTGGCGTTCACGGTGCACAGCGCCTCGGTCAGAGCCGGATTACCCGACGCGGCCAGCAACGTGACGTGAAAGTTCTCGTCCAGGGACACCAGATCGTCGGTGGTGCCGGGAGGGTCGTCCCGCAAACCGATCCAGGTGTCCAACAGGTGCGACAACGCCGACCGATCGACCGGGTGCGACATCGATCGGGTGATGCCCCGGGCTTCGAGAGTCGACCGGAGCTCGTAGAGATCGGGGAGATCGCCGATCCGGGGGCGATAGGCGTGCAGGCCGGCCTCGTCGCGGGTGACGAGGCCGTCGGCCTGCAGCCGCGCCAGCGCCTCGCGCACCGGTGTGCGCGAGACACCGTACAGCTCGGCGAGACGCTCCTCGCCGAGCCGTTCGGTGGAGCTGATGGCGCCGGAGATCAGATCCCGGCGCAGTGACGAATAGACCTTCTCGCGAAGGTCCTTGCGCGGCACGATGGGTCCGGTCAGATCGCCATGGCTGCGCGGACGTCTGCCTCGGACTCGCTCCCGCCCACGCCGGTGGACGTGATGCGGCCGGCTTCGAGGATGTAGTAGTTCTGCGCCGACTCGAGGGCGAAGCCGATGTGCTGCTCCACCAACAACACTCCCAATCCTCCGCGTCGAGTGAGTTCGATGACGGTGCGTTCGATCTCGGCGAC
>NZ_LVCU01000412.1:0-2577 GCF_001647185.1 Rhodococcus sp. EPR-147 | reverse complement strand
CCGCTGCTGCCTCTGGCTGCGGTGATCGGCGCGCCGGGGTTGTCGTTCGTCGTGGTGCTGATCGGGTCCGCTCTGGCCGGCGTCGTTGCCTCCGGTCGCATCACCCGCAGAACTGCAGCAGCGTCGTGCATCGGTGTGGCCACTGCTGTAGGGGCGCTCACGATGGTGGCTCCACTGTTCGCTCCGCCGCCGCAGGACACGGTCACCGTCGCCTTGGTGCAAGGCAACGTCCCGCGTCTCGGTCTCGACTTCAACGCCCAACGACGCGCGGTTCTCGACAACCATGTTCAGCGCACCATCGAGCTCGCCGCCGACATCGACTCCGGCCGCGTACGCGCACCCGACCTGGTCATCTGGCCGGAGAACTCCTCCGACATCGATCCCCTGCGCAACCCCGACGCCGCCGCACGTATCGACGCCGCGGCCCGCGCCGTCGGAGTCCCCGTACTCGTCGGCACGGTTCTCCGCCGAGACGACGGCACCACGAGCAACACCTCGATCGTGTGGGATCCCGTCACCGGGCCCGGGCAGAGGCACGACAAGCGGCAACTGGTGCCGTTCGGGGAGTACCTGCCGATGCGCACGATCGTCACCGCACTCTCTCCCTATGCCGCCCAGGCAGGAAACTTCACCCCGGGCCAGGGCAACGGCGTCCTCGACCTCGCCGGAGTGCACGTCGCGGTGGCCACCTGCTACGAGGTCGCCTTCGACTCGTTGCTCACCGACTCCGTGCGCGCCGGTGCCCAGCTGATCGCAGTGCCCACCAACAACGCCACTTTCGGTCGGACGAACATGACCTATCAACAACTCGCCATGTCGCGGGTACGAGCGGTCGAACACGGGCGCAGCGTCGTCGTGTCGGCCACCAGCGGCGTCAGCGCCGTCATCGATGCACGCGGGGAGGTCGTCGAGCGCACGGAGCTGTTCACCCCCGCAGCTGTCGTCACCGAGGTGTCACTGAGCACCACCCTCACCCCGGCGACGATCACCGGCAGCGTTCCGGAATGGATTGCCGCCACCGGCGCTGGTGCAGCACTGGCGTTCTCGCTGCTGCGCCGACCACGCTCCATCACACCGAACCCCGCAAACTACTATGTCGCGTAGTATTTAGATGGTGGTCGGTGAAGGGCGTGCGGAGATGACGATCGACGAACACCCCCGTGCGCACTCGCCGGGACTGGTGCGCAGAACAGTGGCGATGCTGCGCAACCGGTGGCGACAACTGACGTCGATGCGGACAGCGTTGGTGCTGCTGTTCCTCCTCGCCGCCGCAGCTGTCCCCGGCGCTTTGCTGCCGCAGCGCAATCTCAATACCCAGGCCGTCGATTCTTTCATTGCCGCGCGTCCGGTTCTCGGGCCGGTGATGGACACGCTGGAATTGTTCGACGTGTTCGCGAGTTCCTGGTTCACCGCGATCTACGTCCTGTTGTTCGTGTCGCTGATCGGCTGTCTGACTCCCCGGTTGATCGAGCACGGCAAAGCTCTTCGCGCACAACCTGTTCGAGTACCGCGAAACCTCACTCGACTACCGTTGCATCATTCGGGCACCCTCGCCGGTGACCCCGAGAAGGTGATCGCCGACATCGCGCGGCACTTGAAAGGGTGGCGTACCGCCGTTCGACCCGAGCCCGATGGGGCACTGACTCTCTCGGCGGAGAAGGGCTACACCCGCGAGGCCGGGAACCTGCTGTTTCACTTCTCGCTGATCGGTCTGCTCGCGGCCATCGCGATCGGCAAACTGTTCGGCTACGAAGGCTCGGTCATCGTCATCGCCGACAACGGGCCCGGTTTCTGCAACACCTCGCCCGCGATCTACGACTCCTTTCGCGCCGGCAACAGCACCGACGGCACCGGACTCGAGCCGTTCTGTATCCGGGTCAGAGATTTCACCGCCGACTACCTCGAGAACGGTCAGGCCGAGATGTTCACCTCGAACATCTCCTACCAGAGCGCCGACGACATCGCCGCCGACACCTGGCGCGACTATCAACTCAAAGTCAACGAACCCCTCCGGCTCGGCGACGAACGCATCTACCTCACCGGACACGGCTACGCCCCCGAGTTCACCGTCACCTTCCCCGACGGCCAGACCCGCACCGAAGCGCTGCAGTTCCGCCCCGACGACGCCACCACGTTCCTCAGCAGCGGCGCGCTGCGATTCGACCCACCCGGGGGGACCTACGCCACCGCCGAGGAGCGCCGCCGAGGGCAGATCGCCATCGAAGGACTCTTCGCGCCCACCGCGCAATTCAACGGCAACCTGCTCTCCTCCCGCTTCCCGGAACTGGTCGATCCCGCGGTGGCAGTGGACATCTACAAAGGCGACACCGGTCTCGACACCGGCATCCCGCAGTCGATCTTCTCCCTGGACCAGGAGATGATCAACCAGGGCCGGCTGGTCAAGCAGGACCGGGTCAACCTGCGGCCCGGAGAATCGACGACCCTCTCCGACGGCACCGTCGTCCGGTTCGACGGTGCCAAGGAATTCGCGAACCTCCAGGTCGGATACGACCCCGCGCAGCGGTGGGTGCTCGTGTTCGCGGTCACGATGATGACCGGACTACTGGTGTCCCTGGT
>NZ_LVCU01000411.1:0-3289 GCF_001647185.1 Rhodococcus sp. EPR-147 | reverse complement strand
GGTCGCCGCAGTTGGAGACGCGTTAGCCGAAGAGAACGTGGTCACCGGCGAGGCGCTGGCCGACGATGAGTTCGGTGTGAAGTTCGACGACGGCGACTACTTCGTCCGCGCCAACGAGGCCGAGGGCATCACGTCCGCGGTCGGCGGGGCCCGGTTCATCATGCTTCCCGATGAGATCGGTTGGAAATGGGTGATCATGGGCACCGATCGCCGCGCACTGATAGGCGAGCGCACAGACGGCTCCCTGTACGGCATGTACGAGCCAGAACCCGAAGTCCTCATGCCCGTGCAGTTCGTCGGTGATTCCCTCTCCGCCAATTGGGTGTCGTACCTCGGCGGGGTCGCGACGGCACTGGAAGGCCGAGCAATCACCACCATCGGCATCGGCGGCCAAACGTCCCCGCAGATCGCCGCACGCCAAGGTGGGGTGCCGGCACTGCTCACACTCAACGGCAACGCGATCCCCGCGTCCGGCACGGTCACCGTTACCGCCTGGTCCGTCAATCTCCTGCAGATCACCGCAGACGGGTCACGCTCACTCGAAGGCTCCTTATGCGGAATCCCCGGCACCCTGACCGCAACCCGCACCGCAGGACCGACGTACGCCTACACCTTCACCCGCACCACTGCTGGTGCCGTCACGCCGTGCCCACCCTCGACACCGTTCCAGACCAACACCGGCCGCGGCCTGATCCCGGTCATCTGCGTGGGCCGCAACAACATCAACGACACAGCCGATTCGATGGTCGCGCAGGTTCGCGCCATCATCGCCTACGCGGGCACCGACCGAGCGCTGGTGATGTCGATCCCCCCGAAAGACGTCGAAATCAACACCCCGACGACCGACCGGGCGAAGGTCGATGCCATCAACGCCGCACTACGGGACGCATTCGGTCCGTACTGGGTCGACAGTGCCGCGCACCTTCGCTCGGCCGACGTCCTCACCTCCGTAGGGATCACGCCCACCGCAACAGACCTGCAAAACATTGCCGATGGCGTGACGCCCCTGTCATTCCGCTCTGACGATCTGCACTACAACGCCAAGGCGTACGAGGCGCTGACCCTTCTGATCGACCACCACTTCAGCTCGAAAGGCTGGTAACCCACCATGGCCGGACTTGGAATCATCATCCCCCGCGCGGGCTCCGGGCCTGTCGTCCCCGACACCGACTCCCGACTCCACTCAGGTTCACTACTCCTCCTCGATGTCATGCATTCGAGTGCGCCTCTCGCCGCAGGTGTGCCTGCCGACGCCTCACTGATCCCGAACATCGCCCACACCCAGGCCGCAGCGGCGATCGGCGGATCGCCCACCGAGGCCGCACTCGCGGGCATCTTCAAGACCAATGCGCTGACCGGTAGCGTCGGGCTCCTTGAACGCAGCTCAAAAGGCGGCATCCACGCCATCGTCACCCAAGGCACCCTCGCCCTAAGCGCTGGCGGCGCGGCCATCCTGGTCCCAACAGCCATCCGCCAGTACATGTTCGACAACCCCACACACGGCATCTACATGTCGCAGTGGACGAACCGCACCCGCGCCCAGACACTGACGACCGGCACCACCAACTTCAAGTTCGCGATCTCCGCGTCATCCTCGGCCCTGGCGAACTACAAGCTCGGCCATGTGTCGCTGGGTTCTCAGTCTGAACGGCCCACCTCGGCGTCGGGCACCTTCCTGGGAAAGCGCACCGGAGTCTCCGGCAACGAGGTCGGCTCCCAGTTCGTGAACTCCGCATCGAACGGGTGGACCGGCACCGCGCCGACATCCCTGGCGACCCTGTCTGCGTACGGGTTCAACGTCGGCTCACCGCTCACCAGCCCGACGACCAACCGCCAGGCTTCGGGATTCTCCTCGGAGATCTTCTACGCCTGCTACATCGAGGATCTGACCGTGTCGGGCCGCACCTACGCCGAGGTCGACGCCCTCGACCAGGCGGCTTTCACCGCCGCGTTCGGCACTGGTGGGCGATACAACGGTGACACCTACACCGCGCCGTCGACCATCGCGTAGCCCGCCCATAACACCAAGACTGCTACGACTGCGGTGGCAGGTTGTAGATGAATAGCACCACCAACGCCGCACCCCCGACTGCCCATGCGAGGTATGTCAACACTTGGTTGACAGGCCCTCTCTCGATGGGTGGTCGGGGGTGATCTCGCCGGTACAGGTAGTAGCCGATCGCGCACACGGCTATGAAGATCAGCGTCAGCATGCGCCTCAAGCTACGGCACGGTACAGGTCCAGGCTGTCGATTGCGGCACGCTTTCGCTCATCCTTCACGCCCATGTATCGCTGCGTGTGTTCCAACGACGATTGGCGCATCAGCTCTTGGACCACCCGGGCGTTAGCCCCGCCGTCGAGCAGTGTCGTCGCATACCAGTGCCGCAGTGGGTGCGCCGACCCTGGGATGTCTGCCCGCCGGAACGCATCACCGACGATCTGTGACACCGACTTACGGTTCACGTGCTGCCCTGGCCGGGTCGAGTTCGACGGGAACCAATAGCCCCGGTGTGGCATCGTCACGGCCGTCGCCTCGAGCACCGGGTGCAGTGGCACCCAGTCTTCGTCGCCGCCCTTGCCGAGGACGATCATCCGCCGGCGAGGTAGATCGACGTGTTCTCCTCGGAATTTGGCGATCTCGATGCAGCGGAGGCCGGCCAACGCGGCGAGCAGGATCATCACCCGCGTGCGGTGATGCATGTTCACGCGAAGGAGTTTGATCAGGTTCTCGTCGGCCACCGGGCGGGGCTTCCGCTTCGGCTGCTTGACCTTACCCACTTTCAGCATCGGGTCATCCGCTCGGATGTCGTGCAGCTGCAGCCACCTGAACCACGTCTTCAAATACGAGTGGTACGTGTAGTGAGTGCCGGCCGACCACTCGGGGTGCGATCGGTACCACCGCACGATGTCGATCGGCTGCGCGTACGTGGGGTCGAGTCCGGTGTCGGATTGGAACCGCTGCAGGACGCGGATCCGCTCGGACACCGTGCAGTCCGAGCGGCGAGTTCCAACCTGAAAGACTTCCCATTGGTCAATCGTTGCGTTAGTGCTCATTGGGCAGGCTTACCCCCGATTCGGACAGTCGGGTCTGGTTTGCGACAAGACCAATGCGACACGGGCACCGGTGGTATAGAGCCGGAAACCTCGCACACAAACTCGCCACAGACGTGGCAGTAAAGGGCGTTCATCCGGTCGGCCTGAGCTCGTGCAGTACGCCCGGTAGAGGTGTATGCATCGTGGACCTTTTAATCCGCAGGTCGTAGGTTCGAGTCCTACTGGGGGCACCAC
>NZ_LVCU01000410.1:0-4490 GCF_001647185.1 Rhodococcus sp. EPR-147 | reverse complement strand
GTCGGGCAACGCCTGATAGAAGTGGTCCACCCGTGAGGGTGTGACACCGAGCCCCGGTTCTCCACGTGAGAACCGGGGCTTTCTCGTTTCGAAACTGATTTTGTCAGGTTGCATAAATCGGCACCCGAGTGGGAGTCCGAGCTGCGATTGTCGAGGTGTAGTGTGACTGAATCTAGTTTGCGACGTAACCTTGGGGGGAACCAGTGAAAGCTTCGCCGACACTTTCTGAAGCAATATTTGACCTGCGGTGTCAAATCGAAAATGCGCAGGATTCTGCAGCGGGCCAACAATTGCAGTTCGACGTCGTCGAAGTCGAGCTCGAACTCTCGATGGTTGTAACTGCAGATGGTGGGCTCGCGCTTGCCTCGGCGTTTCTACCTATCGGTGTAGATGGACGGGCCACTAGGGAAGCTTCTCACACCGTTCGGTTAAAGCTAGATCTGCGAGATCAGGCAGTTGACGGCGAGCGCGTCCGGATTGCCGATACCACCACGCGTGCCTTCGAACGCTAGATGCACGTCTCCCGAATCGCGGATGTGCGCGCGGGTACAGGCGAATCCGTCCTGAGCAGTGGATCCGGCTACCTTGTAACCGACCGAGTAGTGCTCACGTCCCTTCACGTCTTAGTTGAATCCTGCACCTTATGCAGGGCGTCGGGGGGCGCGTGTGATGATTGCGTTGAACATCCACGAATTGTCGTTCATGTTGGAAACTCGACCGAGGTCGGCTCTGAGCGACCGGTCAGTGCTGAGTTATGTTGGAAGCGTGCAGACAGCGATATTGCATTGTTAATTCTCGATGCTCCGATTCTCCAGGTCTTACCCCCGGTTTTTTGGGGAAGGATTGTAGATGATTCCGTCTACGACTTTGAGGCCATTGGCTACCCTCAAGCCGGTATTCAAGCGGGTAAACGATACATGGAGCATGTAGCGGGAAAGCTCAACCTAATATCATCGAATCCAGACGGAGTCGCACTAGATATTTCTAGCGGTATCGCACTCTCTAATTCTATTTCTAGATGGCACGGATTCTCGGGGGCGGCCGTCTTCGTAGGCCGTGCTCTCGTTGCTGTAGTCCGAGTTGAACAGCAAAGTTTCGAGGGCCACAGGCTGCGGTCTTGCCTACTGAGTCCGTTGCTAGGAGACCCAACCTTTTTAAACCATGTTTCATCGGTGTCCGAAAAGCCGCCGCTAATCAAGAACATTAAGGGCGAGTTGCCGGTAGTCGAACCCTTCACGAGTCTTGATGAGGCTGCGCAGCTTTTTGGTGACAGACGTTCTGCAATATATCGTCCGGCACGGGCTGAGTATACTGAAGGGAGGATCGAAATTGAGAAAGCGACCCTGGATTTAGTTTGGCAGAATATTCTTAGAGATGGGTGGTGTCTAGTACGTGGTGCACCAGCGTCGGGTAAGACTACACTAGCAATTTGCATTGCGGTCGCCGCTGATCGTCTCGGATATCAAGTATTTTATCTTGATCTAGCAAAGACTCTTGGAGTGAGCGCGGTCCAAATTCAGCGAGTTTTTCGAAATCTCGACCATAGAGAATCGTTTATTATTTTAGACAATGTACATGCTAATGATGAAATTGCGGATACACTTTTTTCGATCTGGACGGAACGAGGGGAACAGTCCCGGATTCTATTCCTTGGAAGAACGCAGCCAAGACGATCATCCGCGCTGGCTTCGCGAAGCCTTACTCGTCTGGATGTTAGCGCCGTGGTTCTTAAAGTCACCATCAAAGATTTCAAGCGCACGTATGAGAGGGTCGCGGCCATCGTTGGCAATGGTCAGCTACCCACTCGAGTGTCCAACGCGGTCGTAAGGCTTTGGTTTACAACCTTCAAGACTTACCGACTAGCGTTCATCGTTGCTCTTTACGAGCGGACTCGGCGTGGAGACACTGCAAGTTGGATCAGATCAGGCTTTAAGCTGTCACCGGATGATGCAGTTGCGTACATACAGGACGCTTACTTAGATCGGTGGGTCGATTCTAGGAGTGAATTATTGCTACTTGCTGCGTGCGCACATTTAGAAGTAGAACTCATTGAATATCACCTGAGAGTTGAAAAGGTCTCTGGTCTTATCGACGCCGGAATTGTTGGCTACGCCAGACGCGGGGATGGATTACGCCGCTTTAGTTTGACGCACGTGTCACTCGGGAAAATGATACTAAAGGGTGCTGGGGTCGGTAAATGGTATGACATCATTGCGGACATTATGGATGAAGATTCACGTATTGCTGCCGCGGCAGCCAAGCAGCTGATAATTGAAGGTAATGTAGGCCAAGCTGCTCTAGTCCTGCAGACCATTATCGAGCGCGCGGGTTCGATCGAAACTGCCGAAGACGCAGACTCCTTTATTTTGGCCATTTCGGCTGCGAATCTTTCTCGTATTGATCTGGAAAAGCGAATTAGCGGAATTGGACTAGGAAATGCCTTGGTCAGCAAAGTTTGTGACCGGCTTTTGGTCGACCCGGCAAAACTGGTCCCGTTCTTAGAGTCGTGCAGTCACGTTGCACCATCTTTGGCTGACTCGTGCATCAGACGACTATCGGAAAGTGGTCAAGTCGATAGGGTGGTTGACGTGGTATCCGCCAACCCGGTGGTTGGCGTGGGAATTCTTCAGTTCGTGCGAATAGCAAACGACTCAATATTTCAAGTTGTTGCGTCTGAAATTTCCAATCCTCGAAATCTTGAGCGTCTTGTCGATCACTGGGCCGAAGATTTGGAGGGGGCTTCTAGCATTTTGTCGTTCGCTGGGCGCTATATGCCCAATTGTGCGGTCCAACTCAGGAGAGTTTTAGAAGATCCATCACGGAGAGCGGCTATCGTGTCATCGGTACCGAAATCTATCCATGGTGCAGCCGTATTTCTACGTACCTACCGAGTTGTGCTTGGCCGAAAAGTATTTGATCCGCTGGCAAATGATGTTTCTGCGGCATCCGAAGTCCTATCGTTGGTTCTGCAGAAGTTACCAGACGAATTTGGAGGCGCGCATAGCTTGTTGATCGAAGTGGTGCACCACTTTCCTGACGATGCCAAGCGAGTCTTTGCAAATAGCGTGTTCACCGAAAATCTGACGAGCAAATTTTTGGCTAACGTTTGCAACAATCACTATGGGAACGCGACGTCCCTATTTCGACTGTTCGCGGATAGTTACAGCGGCTTTTTACCAATGCTGCGTCACAGCCTATTCGAACTTAATCTTTACAGAAATTTGCTTGAAAGATTAAATCAGCAAAATTTTGCGAATGCCGCAGGGCTTTTTAAATTCATCCATGAAGTTGTGGGTGACGAAGCTGCCGAGATTGCTTCCACTAGCTTGACTGGGGGTGGGATACCGGAGTTGATATCGGCTGGCCTGTATCGCAACACTCCCTCCGAATGTTCTAAGTTTCTGTTACATGTCGAGAGGTATTCGTCTAGTGCGGTTGGTGACGTCGCGAGGTTCATGATAGGAACTGGTTATCTAGAATCAATGTTGAAGTTTGCAGGCGCGGACTTCATTGCAGTAGTCGACTTATGTAGAATCCTCACTAAATACAATGCCGATCTTATGCAGGAGTTTGAAGATTTATTCTGTTCCGGAACTATGCTTTCTAAAATCGCAGACAGAATTATTTCAGATCCGATTGCTGGTCACAGCTTATTGCTGTGGTTATTTGCGCGAGAGAGTATGGCAGTGCCATTTATCGTCGCGGAGTTGTTGAGTCCTGAGCGCGCCGGTCTGCTTCGTAGTCCAACTGGCTTTGGTGATTCGCCGGAGAAGTCAAGCGCGTCTATCTCAGATCGTCGAAAATATAGGTTGATGAATATCAAACTCATAGGCGGGGATCTCCCGGACTTTGGGCATCTAAGGGTCGGTTCGCTCGCGTCCGGAGTTATATTGGAAGTTGGAACTAATTTTATCTCCGTCGATCTGGCTGGTCTGGATGGCAGTGTCAGCGCTGATAACCTTCGTGCTCAAGGCGAGAAACGACGATTCCATGGTGTTGAGATTGGTAGCGAGCATCAATTCGAGGTTGTAAGAGTTGATCCTCTGACTAGGCATGTTGATCTACTTTGGCCGAATCGAGTGGATGCTCAATTAGTTCTTCTATCGGAAAACTATTCGGAAGGGGATTTGGTCTACGGTCAGGTGATTGACGTAATTCCGTATGGTGTGGTGTTGGCTACGGCATTCGGAGCGCGTGGTTTGCTCTTGAGAGCCGATATAGCATCAAGGCTTCCCGATGGTCAGCCTATCGAGGTGGGATTGACACTTTTTTGTAGAATTAGCAAGGTTTGTCTGTCCCGCAACTTGCTAACATTCTCGCTGAGGTACGGCGGTGCGTTGGGGCGCATCCGTCCTGTTCGCTCACCGAATGTCGGGCATGGCTACACGGCGGCAGATGTCCGCAGCGAGTTCCTGCACCAGCTCCAGAAGGGCCAGGTCCGCAAGGGCGTCGTGTCCTCCATCGTCAACTTCGGTGCCTTCGTGGACCTG
>NZ_LVCU01000409.1:0-4640 GCF_001647185.1 Rhodococcus sp. EPR-147 | reverse complement strand
GTAGATTGGTTATCAGCACTTGGCGCGAATATCTCTGCTTCGTGTAACTGCCCCCGTGCTTCGCCGATACTCGCCTGAGCTGCATCGATACCATCGGCATGCACATCCCAGGTCCACATCTAGGCGCCGCTCCGATGAGACAGTGTCACGACAAGCAGCCCGGTCTGAGCAGGCGTTATGGCAGCTATCGTTGCAGTTTGCGCTCTTCAAGTGCAGAATATGCAGACAGACGAAAGGGTGCTGACGTGGACCGACGTGAAGTTGGTGGTCGATTGATCTACCTTCCGGCCGATAGTTCCGCATCCTCCGAAGCCTTCCTCGACGATGTCCTCGTCGGCTGGCGACGCGCGCAGATCACCCAGAATTTCCGTGCAAGTACCGCCGACCGCCGAATCAAACTGATCCATCGCATGGTCGACTTCGTGGGATCCCCACCGTGGCAATGGTCCCCGCACGATGCCGACGAGTTCTTCGCTCATCTGCGTGGGGTACGCAATCTCTCTCACGCCACGATTCGGGCTTATCAGTCCGACGTCCGACTGTTCTTGGAGTACGCGACCAACCCCGTCTACGAGTGGAACGAGAACTGCGGGCGGCTGTTCGGGACCGTGTTCTCGCAGGTGATCACCGAATTCAACCGAGCCACTCATGTGCAGACCAACGACACCCAGGACAAGCGGCGCCCGTTCACCAAGGCGGAGCTACAGCAGTTCTTCGACCTCGCCGATCTCGAACCGGAACGAATCCTCAACTCGGGACGCAAAGGCGCACTTGCTGCGTGGCGCGATGCGGTGGCGTTCAAGGTCTTGTACGGATGGGGCCTGCGGGCCGGCGAAGGGCGACAGCTGCAACTGGTCGACTGCTCACGAAACGCCCGTGCCCCTGGTTTCGGTGAATGGGGACTGCTACGTATCAGGCACGGAAAAGCGATGCGCGGTTCACCCGCCAAACAACGCACAGTCCTGACCGTATTCGACTGGGCTGCAGAGGCACTCGAACACTGGGTCAACTACGGCCTACCCCGTTACGGACAGCCGCTCGCCGACCTGTTCCCCACCGACCGCGGAGGTGTTGTCGCCGGCAGAGACCTGTGGAAGCGGATGCGAAACCTGGTGGACGAGCTCGGCTTCCCGCCGGGCTTGGACCTGCACTCGCTCCGACGCGCGTATGCAACTCATCTACAGACCGAGTACGGATACGACTTGAGCTTCGTGCAAATGCAGCTCGGCCACGAACACGCAGCAACGACCTCCATCTATACGATCGCCTCCCCCGACTACCGGGCACGCCATCTGGAACAAGTGTTGTCGAACACGCTGCGTCGCAGCGTCGGTGAACGAGATGGTGCGAGAGGAAAGGCAGACGATGAAACGTGAAATACAGTATCGCTGGCGTGTGCGTGAACACATGGCACGCGTTGGAATGAAGAACAGTCGTGACCTCGTGGAACCGTTGCGGGACAGAGGAATTACCCTGTCCGAATCACAGATCTACAGGATCGTCGGACAGGAACCCGAACGCATCGCGTTCAGTGTTCTCGTTGCCCTCTGCGACATCTTCGGCATCGAAGCCGGCGACCTCGTGACCTACACCGCGACAGACGCGAACCGTCGACGAGACAAGCGTGCAGTGAACTCGCCAACGGACGTTCCTCTCCTTGACGCATACAGACCAGTCAGGGCGCGAATCACCGACGACGATGCCTGACCGTCCCAGAGGCCGACCGCGTACGGTCGGCGGATCGAAGGTGTGCGATCGCTGCACTATCGCTGTTTCCCGGCACCGAGTCCGATGGCCCACCGAATCACTCTGCGGTGCGTGCTTCACCGCTGCAGTGCGCACCTACGGCCGCTGCGCACTGTGCGGCATCGAACGAATGACACCCGGGCTATCACCCGCCCGGCAGTCGATCTGCCGGGAATGCGCAGGCATCACCACTGCCCTCGACTGCACGAACTGCGGCCGCGAGGCCGAGCGCCTACGTGGTGGACATTGCGCACGATGCGTCGTCACCGCAGACCTCACCGCGGCTCTACGACCGCACGATCCCCCAGACCTCCGACTCAAACGGCTCGTCGCAGAACTGGCGAAGGTGTCACGTCCGGAGAGCATCGTTACCTGGATGCGAGGCAAATCGGCTGCCGAGCTGCTGCAGAAGATCGGTGACCGTGAGCTGATGCTCTCGCACAGTGCCTTCGACGAGCTACCCCCTGGCCGACACGTCGAACACCTTCGAGAAATGCTGGTGGACCTTCACATCCTGCCCGACCGCGGTAATCCTCGACTCGCCCGGTTCCAGACGTGGCTCGAGAACCGGCTCGACACACTCGCAGACCGACCAGATGTTCGCACCGCTCTCGAACAATTTGCCCGATGGCATCACCTTCGCCGCATCCACGGAAACCGAATCCGCAACATGGACAACGCAACTCGAACCGCGAAGCAAGAGATCACCGAAGCCGGGAAGTTCCTGATCTGGCTGAGCGAGAACCATCACGTCACTGTCGACGCACTGACTCAGGCCCACGTCGACGAGTACTTCTCCACTGGGACCACCACCCGAATGGCAGCACGCAACTTTCTCCAATGGCGAGCCAAAACAGGGATCGGCAAGCGCTACCACCTGAAATACCGCGAGGCTCGGCAAACACCACTCGCCTCATCCCACGAACGCTTTACACTGATTCGAACAGTCCTCGAGTCGGAGGCAGTGGTGCTCAACAACCGGATCGCTGCACTGATGCTTCTTCTGTATGCGCTGCCGGTCCGCCGGATCGCCGAAATGCGCACGGAGCAAGTAGAAGTCACACCAACGGGAATCAGCCTCCACCTCGGTGAACATCCTGCGCCAGTGCCCGAACCGCTACTCCCCCTCTTCCATGAATACTTGACCTCACGCGCCAACCAGCGCACCACCAACAATCAATCCCCGTGGCTGTTCCCAGGAACACGGGCCGGGCATCACATCACCGAGCAGACCCTTCTGAATACACTCAGACAGGTCTTCGGCATCAAAATCCTCGCGATTCGCAACGCAGCGCTGCACGACCTGACCAAAGAACTCGACGCCGCAACGCTCGCCGACCTACTCGGATACAGCAACAAGGTGATGAACATTCACGCCGCTCGCTCGGGCGTCCCGATGGGCAGCTATCCGGCGATTGGATCACGCACGACGTGACTACCCGCCCTTTTTGAGGTCATTCAAGACTTCTATCCACGCAGTCGGCCCCGAAGCCTATCCACGGCATTCGCACTACCTCTGAGATTGCGTACGCCCTATGCAGACTTCATACGATGCATTGGCGGGACTCGGCTGCGAGATCGTCGTCGTGCCGTTGTCAGAGCCATTCCTGCAGCAACCTGGGGTCACAGGAGCGGATCGCGCCGTCAACCGGAATTGACAAGCGGCCGATGTCAATTTACATTGACACCATGACCGAAGCCACAACACTCGCCGCAGCCGCCAGCAGCCCTGATCCTGCCGAAGGGCTTCGCGCAGTGCTAGCACTGCGTCGACTGCTCGAGCGTCTCGAAGCAGTCCAAGTTCGCAATGCCCGCAACCAGGGTTGGCCCTGGCAATTGATTGCGGACTCGCTCGAAGTCAGCAGACAGGCCGTGCACAAGAAGCACGGCGGACAAGGGAGGTAGATGATGTTCGAGAAGTTCACCGCAGCAGCTCGACTCACCGTGATCGGTGCGCAGGATGTCGCCCGCGAACTGCAATCGTCGCGTATCGGCGTCGAGCACCTGATGATTGCTGCGCTCGACGGTGCCGACGAGTCGCTAAGGACTCGAATGACCACGCTTGGAGTCACTTCCGAAGCAGTTCGCTCGGTGGTACAGGTCAGCGCTGGGCTGGGGCCCGCAGATGCTCACGCGCTGAAGTCGATTGGAATCGATCTCGATGCCGTTGTCTCGCAGGTCGACGCCGCATTCGGTGCCGGAGCCCTCGATCGCAAGCGCGAACGGGCACGGCGGCATTTACCCTTCGACAAAGCTGCCAAAAAGGCACTCCGGCAGTCGATGAAAGAAGCAGTTGCACTCCGAGACCGCGATATCGGTGTAGCTCACGTTCTGCTCGGGGTTCTTGCGCAGGATGACTCCACGGTGCGCACTCTCCTGCCGGCCGGCGTGACGGTGGCTCGTGCACGCGGCGCGATCTCACCACTGACTACCTAGCGTTTCTCGTCAACGGAGCCCATGAACACCGCGTTTATCAGTCGTATCCCGCCATCGGCACGGACCTGGCATTGTCGACCTTCCCAATTGGGGATTCGTCTGCTGTTCTTGTCGGCGGGGGCCGTATCCGGTCTGCCGTTCGCCGGGACGATCATCCAGCGCGTCGGGGGCAAGACGCGTGATCGCTCCGGGCGTCGTCGTCTCAGCAGTGGGACTGGGTGCGCTCTCCGTCGGGCCGGAATCAGGTTGGTCGGTCTTCGCGGGTGACGCGCTCTATCTGATCGGAATGGGGATGGGTATCTGGGAAGTGAGCATGGATGTCGTGGGCGCTCGCGTGGCACATCTTCTCGGCAATAACGCCATACTTCCTCGACTTCACGCCACGCTCAGTATCGGAACGGTCGTCGGATTGGAGGGTCAGCGAATACCTCGAGATCAGATAAGAGACTTACCCAGTG
>NZ_LVCU01000408.1:0-2417 GCF_001647185.1 Rhodococcus sp. EPR-147 | reverse complement strand
CCGCGACGACGCCGCATCCAACTCACCATACGAAACAGACCGCGACCCCGACACCACCGCAACACCACCGACACCAGCAACACCCACCGCACCAGCCAACAACTCCGGCAACACCACACCCACCACAGACCGCGGACCACGAACCGGAGCCAACGAGTCGTACTCGTTGGCAGACAGAATCTCGATGTCACCGACTCGGATGGACGGAGTTGACGTCACGGCGTCGAGGATCCGTACGAGGCGATCGGCGAGAACCCGAACGGTGTCTGCATCGAACAGTTCTGTGGCGTAGCGGAATCCGGCTTTCATGCCGACCGGTGCGCCGGAACTGTCGAATTCCTCGGAGACCGTCAACTGCAGGTCGAAGTTGGAAATGTCGTTGGGTAGCTCGATGCTCTCGATCGAGAGTCCGGGCAAGGTCACCGTCGGTCGGTCGGTCTGCTGGAACTCGAGCATCACCTGGAACAACGGCGCATGGGCAGTCGACCTCGCGGGATCGACCGCATCGACCACTCGCTCGAACGGGACATCCGAATGAGTGAACGCGGCGAGGTCGACCGAGCGAACCTCCGAGAGCAGGTCCTCGAACCGTGTCGAGCCGGGCACCTGGGTGCGCAGAACGAGGGTGTTGACGAACATGCCGACGAGCTCGTCGAGTGCGGCGTCTCCTCGGCCCGAGATCGGCGTGCCGACCGAGATGTCCTCGGTGCCCGAGAGTCGGGCCAGAAGGACGGCCAGAGCCGCGTGCACGATCATGAACGCGCTGGAATTGTGCTCGGCGGCAACAGCAGCAAGACGAGCATGGATTGCGGCGTCGATCTCGAAGGAGACGCTGTCGCCACGCAGGGATGCGACCGCGGGACGCGGGCGATCGGTCGGCAACGCCAGGACCTCGGGGCTGCCGGACAGTGTGTCGACCCAGTAGGCGAGCTGCTTGGCCATCATCGACTCGGGATCGGACTCCGCACCGAGGAACCGGCGCTGCCACAGCGCGTAATCGGCGTACTGCACCGGCAACGGTTCCTGGCTCGGTGCGTGTCCTGCGGCGCGGGCGCTGTAGGACACCATCAAGTCACGGGCCAGCGGAGCGCTGGAGAACCCGTCGGAGGAGATGTGGTGCACCACCATCACGAGCACGTGCTCGTTCTCGCGCACCCGAACCAGTCGGACCCGCAGCGGAACATCCGCCACGACGTCGAAACCCGAGCCGGCGACGTCGGCGATCAATTCGAGGACGTGACGCTCGTCGTTCGCGTGAATCGGAGTCAGATCCGGCAGTGCCGATGCCACGTCGAGGATGGACTGCGCGGGAACGTCGTCGGTCAGCGGGAACATCGTGCGCAGCGACTCGTGCCGGCTCAACACGTCACCGATGGCCGAGTGCATCGCGTCGACATCGAGCACACCACTCAGGCGCATGGCGAATGCCACGTTGTAGGCAGCCGACTCGGTGTCGTACTGATTGATGAACCACATTCGCTGCTGCGCGAGCGACAGCGGCACCACATCCGGGCGCTCCTGCGGGACCAGTCGAGGGGCAGCCGCAGCGTCGTGCTCGCCGATGTCGATGCCTGCAGACAACGCTCGCACCGTGGGGGCGTCGAACAGATCCCTGATGCCGATGTCCGTTCCGAGGGCCGCGTTGACGCGCGCGACCAAACGCATCGCGATCAGCGAGTTGCCACCGATCTCGAAGAAACTCGACGTGACACTGACCTGAGCGATACCGAGTAGATCACCGAAGACACCGGCGACGATCTCTTCTACCGGGTTCTCCGGGCCGAAGAACTCCGACGCGGCGACGGTGAATTCCGGCGCAGGCAATGCCTTGCGATCGAGTTTGCCGCTGGCGTTGACCGGCAGCGAGTCCAGTACCACCACGTGTGAGGGCACCATGTACCCCGGCAGGCGGCGCGCGGCCTCGGCCGTCAGCTGTGCGGGGTCGACGGCGGAGCCGGGTGCACCGACCACGTAGGCCACGAGGGTCTCACCGGTGTTCGGGTCCTTGTGCACCAACGCGACCGCCTGTGCGACCGACTCGGATCGAAGGAGAACCGATTCGATCTCGGGTAGTTCGATGCGCAGGCCGCGCAGCTTGACCTGGAAGTCCGTTCGGCCGATGTACTCGAGTTCGCCGTCGGCGCGCCAGCGCACCAGATCGCCTGTGCGATAGAGCCTCTCGCCGGGCTCGCCGAACGGATCCGCGACGAAGCGATCCGCTGTGAGGTCGCCGCGACCGACGTACCCACGAGCGAGTTGCACGCCGGCCAGATACAGCTCGCCGGGAGCCCCGATGGGAGCCGGTCGCAACGAGGAGTCGAGCACGTACAAGCGTGTGTTCCACACCGGTGCGCCGATGGGGATCGAGACGGCGTCGCGGCCGGTCACGTGGTAGTAGCTGACGTCGACGGCTGCTT
>NZ_LVCU01000407.1:0-2405 GCF_001647185.1 Rhodococcus sp. EPR-147 | reverse complement strand
TCTTCTGCAGAACGGTGTCCGCAGGCTCTAGGTGATACTCGTGCTGCATCCACAGCAACCGATTCACGATGGCCGAGTGCGTGACTGCAACACCCTTGGGTCGACCGGTCGAACCGGAGGTGTAGATGACATACGCGGTGTTGGAGCCGTGCAGTCTTCCCAGTCGATCCGAATCGGTGACAGAGGTGTGGTCGCGATCGGACACGTCGAGCAGATCGACGGCGAGGACCGGAGTTGCGACCGGGATGTTGATCCAGTCGCGGCTCGTGGTGAGGATGCACACAGGCTGGGCGCTGGAGAGGACGTAGGACGAACGCTCGACCGGATGGTCCGGGTCGATCGGCACATAGGCACCACCGGCCTTGACGATCGCGTACATGCCGACGAGCAGGTCGATCGACCGTCGGATCGCGAGGCCGACGTGCGATTCGGTCGTCACGCCGAGCGAGATGAGATGTCGCGCGAGCTGATTCGCACGTTCGTCCAGTTCGAGATAGGTGACGTGCTCGTCCTCGAACACCAACGCGGTCGAGTACGGGCTGCGCTGCACCTGTCGGTCGAACAGACTGCTGAGCGTCATGTCGACGTCGCCGGCCGGGATGTGCTGGTGGACCGGAGGTTCGATCAGCCGTGCAGTGTCGTTCCACTCGAACAGGACGAGTTCCCGCTCTGCGGCGGACAGGATGTCTATGTCGCCGGTGCGTACGTCCGTCGACGCCCCGACGGTCGACACGATCCGCAGGAAGCGATCGACGAACCTGTCGATGGTTTCGGGATCGAACAGATCTGTGGCGTAGGTGAACGAGGCCGACAGTGCCCCGGACGGATCCACGGGCTCCTGATCCACGCGCAGCTGCAGATCGAATTTGGCTGTGTCGGTGCTGATCTCCTCGAAACCGACGGTGAGATCGGGTAGTTCCAACGTGACAGCTGCATTGTTCTGGAATTCGAGGAGAACCTGGAACAGCGGCGAGTGGTCGGTGGACCTGGCCGGATCGAGTACATCGACCAGTCGCTCGAACGGGATGTCGGTGTTGTCGAAGGCGGCGAGGTCGGAGCGACGAGTGTCGGCGAGCAGTTCGGCGAAGGTGGCTCGAGGCTCGACCTGCGTTCGCAGCACCAGGGTCCCGACGAACATGCCCACGAGGTCGTCGAGGGCCGCGTCGCCGCGACCCGCGATCGGAGTACCGACAGCGATGTCCTGGGTGCCGCTCAGGCGCGCGAGCAGCAATGCAAGCGCAGAATGGACGACCATGAACAGCGTCGAGTCGTGTTCGGCAGCAACCGAATTCAACCGAGCGGCGACATCGGCGGGAATCGTGAACGGGGTGACGCTGCCACGCATCGACTGCCGGGTGGGCCGCGGGCGATCGAGTGGCATCGGCAGCACGTCCGGCAGGTCTGCCAGAGCCGTCTGCCAGAACTCGATCTGCCGCGACGCCACCGAGGTGGAGTCGCTCTCGTCGCCGAGAACGGCGTGCTGCCACAGTGCGAAGTCCGCGTACTGAACGGTGAGTGGCTCCCACGCCGGAATCGAGCCGGCGGAGCGGGCGCCGTAGGCGACCATCACGTCTCGGGCCAGCGGTGCCATCGAGGCACCGTCGGCCGCAATGTGGTGGACGACGATGGAGAGCACGAAGCTCTCCGGGCCGGTCCGGTACAGCACCGCGCGGAACGGAAGATCGACCGTGACGTCGAATCCTGTTGTCGCAGCTGCACGTACGAGCTCATCGACCGAACCGGCGTCGACGTCGACCACGTCGAGGGGGAGCTTCGATCCGGTGACGTCCTCGACGGGTGCGATGACCTGAATCGGCAGATCGCCCACAGTCGGGAACACCGTGCGGAGCGACTCGTGCCGGGACAGGACGTCGCCGACGGCAGCAGCCATCGCACTCACGTCCAGACGGCCGGTCAGGCGCACGGTGAGCGGGATGTTGTACGCGGGCGAGGACACGTCGAACTGGTTGATGAACCACATCCGCTGCTGCGCGAGAGACAGCGGGATCGAATCGGGGCGGTCGACGGGGACGAGTGCCGGGCGGCGATGCAGCGACGCGCCCTTGGCTTCGGCACGTTCCGCCAGAGTCCGAACCGTCGATGCCTCGAACAGATCCAGTACCTTCAGATCGGTTCCGAGAGCCGAATTGACCCGTGCGATCAAACGCGTGGCCACGAGGGAGTTTCCGCCGAGATCGAAGAAGCTGTCCGTGACACCGACTCGATCGACCTCGAGAACGTCGCAGAACACGGACGCCACCGCGGCCTCGTATTCCGTTTCCGCGGCCTCGAATGCACCCTGTGAACCGAGTTCGGGTTCGGGGAGTGCGGTGCGGTCGAGTTTGCCTGCCGGAGTCAGAGGAATGGACTCCAACATCACGAACGCAGAGGGCACCATGTGCGCA
>NZ_LVCU01000406.1:0-5699 GCF_001647185.1 Rhodococcus sp. EPR-147 | reverse complement strand
CGTGACGAACGACCGCTTCAGACTGCGGAAGATCTGTTTGGCACCCTCGAAACGGGTGTCGACACCGTCGGCAGCTTCGTCGAGTAGGTCCGGGCGGCCGAGATCACCGGCAAAGACGAAGTCGCCCGTCAACATGTATCCCGGAGCATCGGCGAAGGCACCGTCGGTCACCAGGAACGAGAGGTGCTCCGGGGTATGACCGGGCGTGTGAACGGCTTGCACGGTGATGTTGCCCAGAGCCAGCGTGTCGCCATCGTGGAGGCGTTCGGCCTCGAAGCCGTACTGCCAATCGTCGCCGCCCTCTCCTGAGACGTAGGTGACCGCCCCGGTGGCCTTGGCCAGCTCGCGAGTGCCGGACAGGTAGTCGGCATGGATATGGGTCTCGGTCACGGCGGTGATGGTCATGCCATGCCGATCGGCCAGATCCAGATACACACCGATGTCGCGGCGGGCGTCGACCACCACTGCCTCTCCTTTGGCCTGGCAGCCGATGAAGTATCCGGCTTGGGCGAGGTCTTCGTCGTAGATGCGTTCGAGAAGCATCGAAATCTCCTTGTCGATCGTGGCGGCGTTCGTATGGGTGTCAAGAATCCACGGTACCCCGTGGGGTATTTTTGCAGGTTCTGTGCGTCGAGGCGCACGGTTCCGATTCCTGCGGGGTGGAGGTGAAGTGGGCGGCATTCCACTGGGCGACCAGGGGCATCGCAACCGACTGATCCAGCGAGGCGCAACGACTCACAGCGCCACCGCAGCGGTTGCCGACCATCACGTCCTCCTCAGCCGTCCGGCACTCGCCGACTCGGGGCGGACGAGGGAATTTCATTCCTCCCGAGTGTGACGTTTGTCAGAATTGGCGACTAGCCTCATCCATAATGTACGTACATCCGTACGATCAATCAAGGAGAGGGTGGCGTATACCTCGGCACGTGTCCTTGCACCACCTGCTCGAACGCCGGAATGACCTTCCAACACGACTGCTGTCGATGCAGTGCACCTGGCCTCAATGACCACCAATGTCGTGACCACACGGCTCGCGCCCACACCGACGTCAGACCGGATGCGCACCCGCCGCTCGGGGACGCTCACGCTCTGGACTTCCCCGATACATCCTTCGACACCATGGTGTGCACGTTCTCGCTCTGCGCCATCCCAGCCCCGGACATCGCGCTCTCGGAAATGTCGCGAGTGCTGCGTCCAGGTGGAACAATGCTCCCCGCCGATCACGTCGCCTCGTCGATCCGGCCGGTTCGATGGATCCAACGCGCCCTGAAACTGGTGAGCATCCCGATCGGTGGCGTGCACTTTCTGCGACGGTCCTCGCTCGCGATCACCGGTGACGAGAGCTTCTCCATCGAGGACATCGACCGGTTCACTCTCGGTCTCGTCGAGCGTCTTCACGCCCGAAAGGTGTCCTGAACGGGCAGGTACGATGGGCGCGGCACGCGCGGCCGACCATATTCCGGTACTTCTGCCTCGACGAACGCGAGAAGCCGCTTCAGCAGTGCATCCGCACGGTCGTCGAGCGTTGAATCGACGCCACCGAGTAGCTCGTGCGCGTCCCGGCGTGCCTGGGTCCCGTATTCGTAGTATCCGGGGTCGAGTACCGAAGCCGAGGCGGGCTACGGGACGAGCTGTGCGCTCGGTTGCCGTGCCTGCACCGAGTGGAGTCGGTGCACAGGTACTCGCCCGTCCAGGTGGGCTCGAACGATGTCGGCGACCGCACGGGACGTGAGTGGGGTCGCAATCAACGGGGTGTGGCCCAACCGGTCGATCGCAGTCGACAGCGGCTGCCGATCGGCCGGATCGACGTACCGGTCGAATCCGCCGAGTCCGGTACCGCCCACGGCATCGAGAGCATTCGGGTACTCGGATACCGCGTGCGATGGCCCAGCACCTCCAACAAGCGCTGATACACCATCCGCGGCGAGATACCCCGCCCCCGTCAGTGCCGGGGGAAGTGACAGTGTGGACGCCGCGGCCTGTGTCGATACGAAGGGCGTCGATCCTTGGATCGGCGGTGACATTGCAGTGCCGCAGGGCCGCGATCTGGGTGTACGGCAGACCGGTCGAGGCGAAGATCAGGACGCGGGCGTCTCGCCGCGCGAACAGTTCTGACGGCCAACCGGATTCGGGGAGGCGGGCGATGATGCCGCCGATCACGGCTGCCAGCTCGTGCAGGCGCGCCGTACGCGCCACGTCCAGCGCAGCCCGAACGATCTCCGCGCGCCCCGGAGGGGGTAACAGCTGCCGGGAATGGGTGCCGTCGATCACCGCGATCCGGCGGCGTTGGGTCGTCGACGTAGCGAGGTGCACGTGGAGGACGCCGCGACGACCTGCAGCCAACGTACCCACGCGCAGACCGGGCAGGATTCGTGACGGCCGGTGAACGGTAGGGCTTTGAAGGCCCCGACGCCGTCCTGATCGGTCTTCGACGCCCGAATCCGTACGTGCGCACCGTCGAGGCGGTCGCGGCGGACACCGCCGCATTCGAGCGCCACGAGTTCGCTACGACGAAATGCGCCGGTATAGCCCATCAGAAGCAGCGCGGTGTCGCGCCGTTTGAGGACCTCCGACGCCCACCCGGTCACACTGAGACGTGCATGATCGACGATGGTGGTGATGTCGGAGGTCAGCAGCGGTGCGCGTGGATTGCGTGGCCGCTCGCCCGCCGACGCGTAATCCCGCCGAATACTGGCGAGGGTGGCGCGGACCATCTCGTGCCCGCCCGGGTTGTCGTGTCTGGTAGCGCGGTGGCGTCCGCGCGACCGCCGCGATCCATTTGCCGAACGTCGCCGGCGCATACGCCCGCATCCCGTCGTCGACGGTGAGCGTGTCCGCCGGCGGCGACGAGATAGGCCGCCACCGTCGCGGGATGCGCCGGTAACGAGATATACCCGGTGGCGGCGCACCAGGTTTCGAAGCGTCTCCACGCCGAGGCGTAGGCCCGCCGGGCGCCGGCGGAGCGAGACGCAGCGATCGAGCGCTCGATCCGAGCGGCAACCTCCGGCGGTAAAGCAGGAAACACCGCCGCACCACCCGACACGCAGCCGGAACCGTGTTCGAGCCGTCCGCGAGCTGGCGTTCTGTCATATGCAGGACTGTAGCGGGCACCTCCTACACATTTATCGAACAGAAACTACGCTCACCTGGCGTTTCCTCAAGGACGGTGCGGGAAGGAAAATTCTCGTCGGTCACCGCACATTTAAAGTTGGTGACTACGGCCCCCGCGCGACAACTGGCTTCTCGGCTGACGCCGCGTATGCATCGTCGCGGACAACCCCGCTCCATCGGGCGATAGCTATGTCGGCGGATGTTGCAGCGGGATCCCGTGGTCGAGGAACAGTTGCACCGTCTCATCCAGCTCCGCTGCGGTGCTGCACCCCCAGCGTAGGAAGTTGTACAGCGACCTGGCGGATGCGGGATCGACGCGCGCTGCCGCGATGGCGGCCTCGGCCGCAGCGTGCGCGTCGGCCCATAAATCGCGCTCGGGTGCGGGATAGGACGAGCGCGTCGGAGCTGTCCCGGGATCGACCGGCTCGTAGGGTCGTGGGCGCAGCAGAGATGCGTGTGCACCGCCGGCGTCGATCTCACCGCTCTCGACCATCGCGATGCCGATCGCTGCGGCCTCGAGGACTGTCGCCTGCTCGTCCCAGTGCAGGTCCTCGAACGGAACCCACGCGGTCCGGAGCGGGCGAGAACGACCGGCGGCCTTCCAGATCGCAACGAGTCTCGTCGCCCACCGTCCGGTGCGAACCAGTGGTGTGGACACTTCGTCGACGACGGTGCGCAGAAGCCGGAACCACACTGCGGCGTGCACCCGGCCTGGGCCGAGTTCCACCCATCCCGTTGTCAGAGCCTCGGTGCTGCGCCGATCGAGGTCCGTGACCGCTGAGGGAACCGGAACGGGCGAGACCCGTTCGTCCGAACCGAACCGGACCTGATCCCAGAAAATTGCATGACCAGGGAAAGCAGAGCAGGGTTCGAGTCGACAACGGTGGTCGAGGCAGCTGCTCAGCACCGGATATTGATGCAGCAGAGTCATGTTGATATCAGCAGTGGATTCGAGGCTGTCGACACATGCCGGGCATGCCCGACTGCGCGGAGTGCTCGCCCACGGCAACCATGCCTTGCTCGTAGGTGTGCGACGTCGTCGATCCTGCCTCGCGAGGTCGGCTGGTAGCAGGACCGAGAACTGGTGGACGTAGGTGTCGAAGTCGCAGTCGGCGGGGTCGGTGCTGTCGAGCAGCCACGGTGTCCACCCCGCCAACGTCATCATCCGCACCCTCTCTACCGGGACTACGCCGCGACCGGCCAGCTCGGCGAGGATCGGCTCCGGTGTGTAGCGGTCGAGATCCTCGACAGCACAATCGATATCGAGGTCTGCAAGCAGGTCAGAGGGCCTGATGTGCGGATACAGCTCGCATATCCGGGCCAACCAGGACGAGAGGGCCTCACCTGGCAGTGGCTGCGGATGCAGCGGCCACGGGCGAACGTACGCATCATCGGGCATCGCCGCGAGCCGCGCGTTCACGCGAGGTGGCGCTCGAACTGGCGGCGTCGCTCGGTGGGACCGAGGTACGGAGTGCGCGTGAGCACCGATGAGGTGATCGCTTCCTCTCCGCTGTCGACGGCGGTCACTGCTGCGGCAGTGAGCAGCGTTGTCAGTTCACCGATGGTGCCCTCGGAGCGAGTGAGGAGGTAGTCGGTCATCTCCGGTGATGTCAGGTGCGAGGGTTTACGGAGAGGGAAGCTCGTGGTGAAGCTGGCCAGCAGTGATCTGGTGTCGGCAGTGTTGGTCCAGACCGGCAAAGTCATGGGGTGGAATCGGTTCTCCAGCTGGGGATCGGTCCGGATGGCGAGGTAGGCGTCGCGGGTTCCGACAGCGACGAGAGGAATGCGTAGTTCGTTGCCCAGGAACCGCAGCACGTTCAAGAATTCGCGGCGGACGTTGTCGCGGCCGGCGAGGACGTTGTGGAGCTCGTCGATGATCAGCATCCGAACCCCGGTCGCTCGCAGCAGCGTGATCGCTTGCTGTTCGAGTTCGTGGACTCGGCTCCGTGGCCGGATCGGCGTTCCGAGGGCAGCAAGCATCGCCAGGTAGAACCGTGCGGGTGCCGGGTCCGGAGGCATCTGCATGCACAACACCGGTATCTGCTCGCGATCGGGCAAGCTGACAGTGGGGTGTGCACGGCGGAACTTCTCAACGATCATCGACTTGCCGTTGTTCGTCGGTCCGATCAGAAGCATGTTCGGCATTCGTTGTCGATCCGGCCACCCCAGCAGCGTCTCGAGGTGCTCGATGACCGACTGTGCACGCGGATACCCGATCCACCGTTCGGCCCGAATGTGCCTGATGCGTTGTGCAGCAGGCAGAATCGCGATGGATCTGACCGAAATTCGCAGGTGGGTGAGGTCCGCGCGATCGACGTCGATGTCGTCGTCGCTACGGTCGTTATCGTCGCCTTCGAGAGCGCTGCGGGCGTCGTTGTTCATCGATTCACCATTCTTCGATGTCGTCGAAGATCGGAACCGACACGTCGTCGGTGCCTGGATCATGCTCGGGCGGGCTCTGCGTGTTCGGTGGTGTGGCGATGCTGCTCAGGTGGGCACGGCGAGTGCGATTACGTCGGGCTCGTTTGGTGTCCCGCTCTGCCGACGTGGCTACCTGACGCATCTTCTCGATCATCGCGAACAGAGCG
>NZ_LVCU01000405.1:0-3898 GCF_001647185.1 Rhodococcus sp. EPR-147 | reverse complement strand
GTTTGGTCCTGTGCTCGCCCTGTCGGCTCGCTGCGCCACCGACGGTGAGCAGACCCCAGACCGAGCAGGACCCCGGGCGACACTCCTGATCCGGCACCGACTGGCCTGACCCGGGACCGACTGGGAGGCGACGTGATGCCGCGTCGCTACGCGGACGGATTCACCAGGTTCGGCGCGATCTCCACCAGGCGCTCGTTCGTGCTCGGCGAGACTTTGTCGATGCGAAGGTCGTCTTGTTGCGTGTCGACCTGCGCAGAGCATCTCCCGTCCGTACGGATGTACGTACATTTGTTGTACAGTGGCCCCGAGGGCCAGCAGTCGGCGGCTCGAATTCGGATTCCGACACAGATCGACAGGAGGGCCTTTGATGGTTGAACCCGATCGCAGTGCCGCGCTCGACCGCTCCAGTGCGATGCCGCTGTGGGCGCAACTGCATGCTGATCTGGTCCGCCGAATCGGTGACGACGAATTCGCCGGCTCCGAGTTCCCGGGCGAGCATGCGTTGACGACGAGCTACGGGGTGAGCCGTCACACCACCCGCGAGGCCCTGCGGCACCTGCGGAACGAAGGAATCTTGATTGCAGAGCGTGGCCGGCCTTCTCGGTTGGCGGCTCCGCCGGTGATCGAGCAGCCACTCGGTGCGCTCTACAGTCTCTTCGCTGCGGTGGAAGCCACGGGTGTTGCTCAGCACAGCGTGGTGCGTGTACTCGAACTGCGGACCGACCCCGCGGTGGCCGCTACCCTGCGGGTCGGTCCCAAGGCGCCGCTGCTCTACCTAGAGCGCATCCGTATGGCAGGGACCATGCCGTTGGCGCTCGACCGTGCCTGGTTGCCGGGGGATCTGGCACGCGACCTCCTGGATGCGGACTTCACTCACACGGCTCTCTACATCGAGCTCGAGAAGCGTTGCGGCATCCGCCTGACCGGTGGCCGCGAGGACGTCACTGCCGTCGTCCCGGATCCGGAGGATGCGGCAGCACTCGAACTCGATTCGAAGACCTCCGCGCTGTCGATCCGCCGTTCGGGTTGCATGAATTCCCGGCCGGTGGAGTTGCGGCACACAGTGATTCGAGGAGATCGGTTCACCGTCTCGGCCACGTTCTCACCGAGCGACGGCTATCGCTTCGTGCCGGCCACGCCGCTGCACGCCCTGTAAGCACCCACTGATCCAAGGAGCGTTCTTCATGACTGGAGCACCACCGGAAGCCGATCCGGCCGCCGCACACGCTTTGATCGCCGAATCGGGAGCCATCCTGATCGATGTCCGCGAGGACGACGAATGGGCAGCCGGCCACGCCCCGGACGCCGTCCATGTACGCCTCGGCGATCTCGATCCTGCTGCCTATCCTCCCGAGCAGAAATTGGTCGTGGTGTGCCGCTCGGGCGCTCGGTCGAGCAAAGCTGTCGCGGCCCTCACCGATGCCGATCGCACGGCGCACAATCTGTCGGGCGGTATGATGGCGTGGCACGAAGACGGCCGCCCTGTGGTCCGTGATGACGGCACGCCCGGCTCAGTAATTTGACATGGTCGCCATCCTCGCGATCGCAGTCGCCGCAGGGATTCTCATCGGGCTTTCCCTCGGCGCGCTCGGTGGTGGGGGATCGATACTGACTGTTCCTGCTCTGGTGTACCTCCTGGCGGTTGAACCGCAATCGGCAACGAGCGCCTCGCTGATCATTGTCGGAATCACCTCGATCATCGCGGCCATCAGCCATGCGCGAGCACGGCACGTTCGGTGGCGGGCAGCGGCAGTGTTCGGACTTCTGGGCGCGGGCACCGCCTTCGGTGGGTCGATCCTCAACCGATCGGTCGACCCGCAGATTTTGCTGCTCGCATTCGCGGCTCTGATGATCGTCGCCGCCGGTGCGATGCTGCGCCGCACCCGGCGAGGACACGATGCCGACCTACCGACGCCGAACCCGGTCGAGACCGCGGAAACACGGTCGAGCGCCGTCGCGGTCGCCGCCAAGCCCACGAAAGTGAAGATCACTACTTCGCAGGTGGTCAAGCTGGTCGCCTCCGCGCTCGTCGTCGGCTGCCTCACCGGGTTTCTGGGAGTGGGCGGCGGATTCCTCATCGTCCCCGCCCTGGTTCTGGCACTGGGCTATTCGATGCCCGTCGCGGTCGGAACGTCACTGGTGATCATCTCCATCACCAGCGCGGGAGCCTTCACCGAACGCCTCGGCACGGGTGCCACCATCCCGTGGGAGATCGTCGTACCGTTCACTTTCGCGGCAATTACAGGCTCGTTCGCAGGAAAAGTCATCAGCGACAGAGTTTCTGCCACCACACTCACCCGTAGCTTCGCAGCCCTGTTATTCGTCGTAGCCGTCTACGTCACCGTCCAGGCATCCATGGCCCTGTAACGCACATCGTTGTGCATCACAGAGCCTATTTCTGCGCATGCAAATGCGTGACGTGTGTGGTCTCGGGACATACCTAACTGATCGTCACCGGGACATCGTTAACGGTCTCGGGGTCGGGTGGGCGTTGAAGTTTCGGATCGGTTTGGTGGTGGTTCCGGCGTGCAGTGAGAGTTTTGTGGGGCCGTCGAGAACTCGGAAATGGTGATCCTCGACGACCACGGTGAGGATGGTTCCGGCGTGTGTGCGGCCGACGGGCAATCTCTGGCCGTCGACCATGACGACACCGTCTATCGGCACTTTCCGGTGCACGCGTTGGGGGCCCGAGGGCGGCGGGAGGAGCGTCGTTGCTCGACGCACGCGGGTCAGTTGGCGGTTATCGTTGCTGATCAACGGATTCGGCAAGGTCTTGATCACATGGTTACCGGCGATGGCGTGGATGAGACCGCCCTCGATTCTGAGGGTGATGCGGGTTCCGGCGGTGTCCGGACCCAATGCGAGCTGATGGCCGAGCAGGGTGATCAGTCCATCGCGGGTGGCGGTGCGATCGACCTCGATCGGTGCCGCAGTGCGCAAGCGGGCACTCGGATCGAACGCGGGCAGTGCCGGCGCAGTCTGCCCTGCACGTGCGCCGCGCATGGTCAACCGGTCGAGGTCGGCGCTCGTCAGCTGGGAGGCACACCGTGGGGCGTGTCAGATGGTTTGTGTAAGAACGGACTGACACGGATGGAGCATCATCGTGACCATGACTGTGGACGGCAATCATGCAGATGACACGAACGATCGGGCTGAGCTCAGCGCCTTCGACGCCTTGAAGGCCTCGGGTGCCCTCGACGAGGTGATGGCCAAGATCGACACGGGCCAGCTGCAGATCACCGGGCAGGGCGGGTTCCTGCAGGAGATGGTCAAGGCGGTTCTCGAGCGCGGACTGCAGACCGAACTCACCGAGCACCTCGGATACGACAAGGGCGACCTTGCCGGCCGTCTACTTCCCAACGCTCGCAACGGTTTCAGCAGCAAGACCGTGTCGAGCGAAGTCGGCGATGTGCCGTTGGCAATCCCCCGCGACCGCGACGGCACGTTCGTTCCAACCCTGGTCCCGCGTGGTGCGCGCAGGATCGGTGGGCTCGATGACATGATCGTCGCGCTCTACGCCGGCGGCATGACAGTGCGCGACATCGAGCATCATCTTGCCTCGACCATCGGTACCGAAATTTCCCGCGAGACCATTTCCAAGATTACCGACTCGGTCCTCGAGGAAGTCCTCGAATGGCAGCGCCGGCCACTCGATCCGATCTATCCGATCCTCTATCTCGATGCGATCGTGGTCAAAATCAGGTCCGGTCAGCAGGTCACCAACAGGGCTGCGCACATCGCCGTCGGTGTCGACCTCGACGGCATCAAACACGTGTTGGGGATCTGGGTTCAAGAACACGAAGGGGCGAAGTTCTGGGCCGGGATCTGCGCTGAGCTGGCAAATCGTGGCGTCAGAGACGTCCTGATCGCCTGCACGGACGGCCTCACTGGATTCGGC
>NZ_LVCU01000404.1:0-2371 GCF_001647185.1 Rhodococcus sp. EPR-147 | reverse complement strand
ACGGCGACCGCAAAGCGGTGGCGTCGTCGCTCCGGTCGATCTACACCGCACCCACCGTCGATGCGGCCCAAGCTGCACTCGACGACTTCAAATCCTCGCAGTGGGGTGTCAAGTATCCGACAGCGGTGCGGACGTGGGAGAGCGCGTGGGAGCGGTTCATCCCGTTCCTGGCTTTCCCACCGGCGCTCCGGAAGATCATCTACACCACCAATGCCATCGAATCGCTCAACTATCAACTTCGCAAGATCATCAAAAACCGCGGACACTTCCCCAATGATCAAGCGGCAGTGAAGCTTCTGTGGCTCGCGATCTGCAGCATCGAGGACAAGCGCGCCCGGGAGAGAGACCGCCTGAGCAAAGATCGACTCGCACCCCGCACCGGCAGGGAGGTCAACAGACTGATCGAAGGATCTCTGACGACCGGTTGGAAACAAGCGCTCGGCGCGCTCGTGATCAACTATCCGGACAGACTCGACCCTTATCTCACCTGAAAGCAAATTCGCTCACAGATAACTTGACAAGCTCCAACCGTGGTGACCACCAAACCGTCGATCACGGCGTGGATGCTGGCGAGGTCGGCCCACAGGGTTACCATGCGTCCGGCGAACCCCTTCCCGATCCACACTTGCTGTGCACCGACCAGATCGACGACGCCCGCCGCCGGTATGCGTAGGTCGATCTCGTAACCGCCGGCCATCCCTGATCGCGCCGAATATGGTTGTACGACAACAGACGCGGCAGACGCGGCAGGGGCGGCCGGCGTCGCACTTCGATACCGTCTGGGTCCCCGCAGAATACCACTTCGCGCTCCGTGACGGCCGCGGAGTCGGATTCACCTACATCGAGGGTGACATCGTCCGCGGAACCTCACGTCTGTGACCACCCGCCCCCGTGCCTGACCGCACCGGGGTACCCGCCCCACCGCACCGACTGGAAGGAACGCCCCTCGTCTACGACCGATCTCGACGAGCGCCCGTGGACCCGGCCGTGGGTTCCCATTCCGGGCACCGCGACGAAGTCCTCGACAGGCGGAAGCTGGCATCAACGACGGGCCGGCGTTGGCGAGCGCGGATCTCGGTTTGGCGATCGGCGCGGGCACCGATGTCGCCATCGGTCCGGGGACATCATAGTCGTCCGCGACGACCTCGGCGATGTGGTCGATTCGTTGGGGCTGGCCAAGGCCATACTGGCGACCATCAAGGGAAACATGGTGTGGGCGTTCGGGTACAACATCGCTGCCATCCGCATAGCGGCCGCAGGTCTGCTCAACCCGCTCCTCGCGGGCGCTGCCATGGCGTTCTCGTCGTTCTTCGTCGTATCGAACAGCCTCCGGCTGCGTCGGTACCCCGCTACATCCTGACGACCCGGGAGGGATACCTCGGCGAACAGTGAACTGGTGTCGCCGCGTCAGCGAACGTGAAGTGATCGCGCTGTGCGTGGCCGCGCCGCACGACCGGCCCGGCCACGCACTCCTGCGCAGCACGCCCGGTCAGCCACCGGGCGGATTCGTACCGACGTCATCGCCGCGGTACCTACAGTCAGTCGCATCCGCGGGTGCCGAAGTTCCCGCGTCGATCCGGGAACTTTCTCCGCCCGCGGTGCGACTGGTGGTCGACCGGTCATGAGCTGCGCCGACACAGGACGCGGCCGACGGATGCGGCCGATACCGCAGTTCACGGGAGGGTTCGAAGTGCACGACGATCTTCGCCACTATCGGCCCATGTTCGAGGCCATCGAACGACGAGTGCTGGCGACGGTAGAGATGGCTGCCCACGAGCGCCTGCGTGCGGCTACAGTGATCGCCGTAGCAGGGCTGGGTCTGTGCCTGGGCCAGTCGGGCGAGGCAACGGGCTGGGCAACATTGCTCAACAATGCAGCGGCGCAGGCGGAATCGACCAGCATCGTCGCTGTCATTGCCGCCCATGCCGGTGTGATCTTCTGTCTGATCTGCTCAGCCGCCGCACTCCATACCCGAATGATCCATCTGATCGTTCTCGCCGCCGCAGGATGCGCCAGCACTTCGGTCCTGGCGATGTTGTCCATCTGGACACGCCAGTCCGCTCACGACAGTTCAACTCTCGCCGGCCCCGGCCCTGGCGCGCTGATCGGGCTGCTCACCGCCGTGGTTCTCACCGGGCTGTGGACACGACTGGCCCTTCGCCCGGAGCGTCGCGTCTTCACGTACTGATCGAGCCACCATTCCGCCGAACCGACAGAAGGATCGATCCCGTTCGGCGGCTTCCCTTGGGGCCGCATCGCATTCGGTCAATCCGACGGACCGCTGCTGCCTCTGGCTGCGGTGATCGGCGCGCCGGGGTTGTCGTTCGTCGTGGTGCTGATCGGGTCCGCTCTGGCCGGCGTCGTTGCCTCC
>NZ_LVCU01000403.1:0-1965 GCF_001647185.1 Rhodococcus sp. EPR-147 | reverse complement strand
CACATCTGTGGCTCTACCGGCCAGGACCCACTCCTGTCGGCAACCCACGCTTACATGCGGAGGGGCCCCAGCCAAGACCTCCATACCGTCTATGATTCGACTCGATTCAATACTTTTGACCGTTTCATTACTTGCGCTAGCGTAATCGGCAACTTTGCCGCTAGGGTAGGTAAAACCGGCCGGTCTGCAACCGAGGCGGATTGCTGCAGACCTGTTGGTAGAGAACGCATTCGGTGCATTCTGCATTGATTCCGTTCGCGCTCGAATATGTCGACCAATGACAAGTCAGGAACAACGCCGGAGTTCCCAAAGCGTCGACGCGTGTTTACACGGCCTTCGGAAGCACTGTGCCGCAGGGTGTTATCGGCTCCAAAGCCCGCCTCTTCCGGGAGGGTGCGTTGTGCTCGGCGACGGACTACCAGTTCAACCTGTTCAACACGAGTTCTCAGACCGCTACGTCCACTCGAGACTGCGGACCCGGCTTCTACAACAGTCATGGATTCGTGGCGGTGTGGCCGTCCGGTGGAAACATGTCGGAGTACGTCACCTTCCCGTCCGACCCCCTCCAGTACCCTGCCCCCGCTGCCCTGGCTGCACCTCGCGCAGACGGCGACGCTGCGCGCGCACAAGGAACAAATCCGGACGGTGAGAGCTACGGAACCGGCGAGGCCGCGCAGGCAGATGCTGAACTCCCTGACCTGGTCAGCGCCATCGGTACCGATGGTGAGCTGGGGTACGTCAGGTCGGACGATTTGGTTGGTTCGGTAGTCGACGCTGCCGCGACGCCAGCTCCCCGGACGATTCCCCTGCTGTCACAGACCGGGGACCCCATCGGGTCGTTCCAGATCGGTTAGCATCTTGATCGTCGCCTCTGGCCTCGGCGCTTCGGCGGCCGAGGCCAGAGTTCGTTTCAGCCTAAAGGAGACGGTATGGCTCAATACTGGGGCGATTACCCGGTCGCGGATGACGAGGGTGAAATACCTGAAGGTCTGCCCACGGGTCGATACGTACCGCTCGTCGCCAACGGTCATGGGGCGTTGACTGCCTGGGCTGCGGGTCCGGGCCGATGCTTTCGGACGTCGTATCCAGCGGCGCTGCATCCGCCCGTGAAAGTGTCACGCGGTCACCAGGCAACCGGTGACCCGCAGGAAGTTTGGTTCGAGGCCTTCACTGAAGAAGATTTGCGTGCACAGAACGAGGACATCAATGCATACTTGGCCTCGGCAGGAGTTCGTCCACAACCGCGGGGTTACAAGTGGCACGTGCTGGTCCCCGACAACATCGTGAACGAAGATGCCCTCGAAGACGCGTTACGAGACAAGAACAATTATGTGGATCCCGTAGAAGTCTTCGAATCCATTGCACAGCTGTACGGAAATTTGTTCCGGTCCTGACCTTGCGAGCCGCCAATTTTCCTTGGCAGAGACAGAGGACGTGCGACCCCTCCTGTCGCCGTTTTGGTGTACCCGGTGGAAGTGTCTCGCCAAAGGAACCCGGGGCCGGACGTACACCGTGATGGGAGCTAATCGCTTAACCCGCAGGCGAACTGAGGTGCCGGTAGAGGGTGGCGCGGCCGATTCCGAGTACTGATGCGATTTCGGTTTTGGGTGTGCCGTCGTCGAGCATTCTGCGGATGTGACGAGCTTTGTCGGCGTCGATCTTGGCTGGTTGGCCACCGATGCGGCCGCGGGCTCGTGCGGCTGCGAGGCCGGCCATGGTGCGTTCTTTGACGAGGTCTCGTTCGAATTCGGCGAGGGAGCCGAAGATGTTGTAGGTCAGGCGTCCTCCGACTGTCGAGGTGTCGATGCCTTCGGTGATGCTGCGCAGTGTTGCACCTTTGGTTTCGATGAGGTTGACGGTTTCGATGAGGTGGCTCAGTGAGCGGCCGAGTCGATCGAGTCGCCATACTGCGACGACGTCGCCGGCGCGCACGCTCTCGAGGAGCAGCTGCAACTGAGGTCGGTC